>JBGTHN010000727.1:0-12237 GCA_041746235.1 Pyrinomonadaceae bacterium
TCTGTAACTTGACCTTCCGACACTTTAACTTTTTGCTCTTTTACCCAAGCACCTTTTATATTTTTTCACTTTTTTACTTTTGTCAATTTTTTGGAGCGTTATATCCTTCCCTCGTTCTTATTTGCAAATCTTGGTTTGGAACTTTTAAATCAATCGCTCGCCATTTTCCGTCTTTTTTATTGTTTTTGGGATAATAGCCAATCGTATATTGCACGCCCAATTCTCTAACGATTTTGTCAAAAGCATCACGCATTTCGATTCCACCTTGAGTTTCTAAAAATTTTCCACCTGTTTTTTCAGCATAATTTTTTAGAACACCACGATTTTGCATGCGTTCTTTGCCACCTGTATTTATTGCTGACATATCAACGGTATAAATTGTTGCATTTGCTTGAAGTGCTGCTTTTAGGGCTTTTGATGAAGAACGACTACTTTTTGTATCGGCACCATCGGACAAAACGATTATCGCTTTTCTTTTTTCCTGACGCTTTTCTAGTTCTTGTGAAGCTTCAAAAATCGCATCATTTAAAACCGTCCAACCGTTAGCTTTTAAATCATAAACTTGTGGTTTTAAGTCACGCAGATTTGAAAAATCTTGAACTAGTGAAACTTTTGAATCAAAATTGTAAATAGCTGCATTATCATCTCCACGTAAACCGGATAAAAAAGTTATAGTTGCGGAACGTGCTAAACTTACACGCATTTCCATACTGCCCGAAGTATCAATGAGAATTACAGCCGCAAATGGAGTTTCCGAACTTTCAAAAAAAGCAATTTCCTGTTTTATACCATCTTCGTAAATTTCAAATTGGGATTCTTTTAAGCCATTTACATTGTTTCCTTTAGTATCAGTGATAGTTGCATTCAAGATAACGACCGAAGAATCAATATTGATTTCATCTTCATCTTTATCTTGTGAAAAAATGGTTTGTGTTGAGAATAATAGTAAAATTAGACAGAAAAATAATTGAGATTTGTATTTGTAGATCGAATTGCAATTAAGTGCATTTATTTGCATTTTAAGTCTAGATATTAATTAATTTTTGAAACGTAAAAACTTGACAATTTTCATTACTGCATTTGTACTCTGAACGGCTGCGGCTGAAATTGTATATCTTGTAATTTGTTTTATTTCTTCGAGAAGTTTTGAAGAATTTTCTTGTAAGTATTTTATTGCTTGAAGCGTTGTTTTTGGCTTTTCTTCTTCATCCCCATCATCTTTATCGCCGTCATCACTGACTTTTAATTCTTTTCGGATTTTATTAAGTAATTTTTCAACTTCCTTCAATTTGTCCTTATCTTCATCTGATAATTTATTATTTTCTGTAAATGAAGTTTCAATTTCTTTACTTAAACGGGCAACATCTTCTGTTCTTTTGATGAGTTCTTCAAATTGTTTTTTGTTTTCTTCGATGCACAGAGTCATCAAACGCTCTCTCGCTGATTCGGGAAGCGGTTCCGGTCTTTCTATCTGATCAACATAAGCACAACTTTCAATATCTTGTGATTGAACATTGAAGACAAAAATAATATTCACAAGGAATAATAATGAAAATTTTAAAATCTTAGGCAACATTTTTTTATATTTATGGCTTTCTGCCTTCTTCATCAAGATCAACACCAAGGTTTTCAACTAATTTGGTAAGAAATTCGTCTTCCGCCGAACCGGAACTATCTAATGTTGACCATTCGGAAAATATACCGTTTTCCGAACGTCCTTCAATTTTTGCGGTAACGACAACATTATTTCTGATACCGTCAATAGATTGAACCTCAATGGTTAGTGTATATCGTCCGCGTGTCCAAATTTGATCATTCAAAGGAACTTCAGCATAACGATTCAATTCAGTTTTGGTGAGAATTGCACCTTTTGAAAAAGTGTAAGGTTTTGTAACAACAAGCCCGTCATTAAGTTTTGAAGCCGATTCATCAATAATTAACTGTTGTTCTTTTAATACATTAACAATTGCCGAAACCAATATATCTCTTCTTGAATTGAGCGGATATGGGTTTTGCAACTTGCTTCGCACTTTTGTTTTATCTTTCCCAAATGTCCAAGATCGTCCTACATCATTACTTCTGTCATTGACCGTTGATTCTTTTCTAATGGTTTTTGTTTGTGTATCAACGCCTTTTTCCGTTTGAGCAATTGCTGAGGTCGAAAGAAAACTTGCGATGATAAATAAAAAAATAATTTTTTTCATAATGTTATAAAGCTAAAAAAGAATGCCTAATTAAAAATATATCGTAGATTGATCTTTAATTAAAGCTATGATGATGACTAAAATTTTGAGGTTGTATTCACACAATGATCTATTTTTAAATAAATTCAATAGCTGAAATATTTATTTACTTTTTACTTTTCATTTTTACTTTTTTGTTGTTTTTCCCAAAGTAGCAAATGTTTCAGAAAAGCGTGGTGGGCGGCGAATCTTGAAATGCAGAATCCGGCTAAACCATCACGAAAGCCTTGCTTTAATATGTATGATTTTACAAAAGTTGTGAAACCAATCGTCATTATTTTAATTGCGGTTGTCGTTCGTCCGTTTTGAAACATTTCCTCGGCGGAAAGTGGTGCATATCTCTCGCCGATCATTTGATGATGATGTGAGGCATTTTTAATGCTGTAATGGAGAATATCTTTATTAATTAACTCAACCTTTGCATCATTAGACATTTGGACAGATTCGTGTACGAGCATTTCTTTCCAAAATCCTTTGGTTCGATTGTAAAATCTTAATTTTCTATCAGGATACCAACCGGAATGTTTTATTGGTTGATTCATATAAAATGTTTGACGTGAGATCTTGTAACCGTCGGCAAGTTGTTTTATGCCGCCATCTTTTAACTTTAGGATTTCCTGACGTAATTCGTCTGACACGACTTCATCGGCATCAAGGCTGAAAATCCAATCATTTTCTGCGGAATCAACCGCAAATTGTTTCTGTTTGCCAAAACCAAGCCATTTTTGTGTAATTACTTTTGCACCTAAACTTTCTGCAATTTCGACAGTTTTATCAACACTTTCGGAATCAACAACTACAATTTCATCAGCCCAATCTAAAGATTTAATTGCACTGGCGATATATTCTTCTTCATTGTAAGTAATAATTGTTGCAGAAATTTTCACAAAAGTATTTTCTCAAAGTTAATGTAAAACTTAAAGTGTCGGGGAATAGACAATTAATGAAATAGTTGAAGAAAATTAAATCCACACAATAAATATGCTAAAGATTTCTAGTTTACAGTAGCTAAGTAATTAACTCTAAATCTACTTTGTTCAAACTTAATTTCCATCATCATTATTGTCCATGGGTGAATCCACGACGATATTGTTCACACGTAAGGTTGTCGAAGTCGCTCTTTGTAGATCGGCAAGTGCTTTATTGTAATCGGTTTCAGCACGGATTTCGGCATTTCTTGCATTGGTCAAAGTATTTTCGCGTTGGAAAAGTAAGAATGTAGTTGAGCGTCCAACTTCATAAAGTTTACGTTCGCCCTGTAATTGTATTTCAGCATTTTCTCTTGCACGTCTGGCGGTTAAGACTCTTTGTTGGGCTGTTTCAACTGCTTGCACAGCATTTCTCACTTCCGTGATTATTACTTGTTCCTGTGAACGTTTTTGTGCATCAATTCTTTCTTCTTGAACTTTTGCTGAAGCCAAATCTGCTTTTGCCTGAGTGTTTCGAAACGGAAAACTGATCGTTACACCAACACTAAAATTTGGAGCATCACTGCGGAAAATATTTCTAAAGGCTTGTGGATATCCGCCAACAAGAAATCCCGATGTTGGTGGAATAACAACATTTGGAACAGGATCAACTATGTGAAATCTACTAATTTGCTGTAAAAGAAAAGCATCTGCATTCGTGCTTGGATTGCCGGAAATTATCGGAACTGTCAAACTCTCTGTATTTCCGGTTGTTGATGCGAGTCCATCTAATGAAAAAGTTGAGGTCAAATCAATTTTTGGTTTTGTCTGGTTTTTGAAATAGTTCAGATCAATATCGTTGACTTCTTCTTCAAACTTCAGACGACTTAATTCCGGGCGATTTTGAATCGCATCTTTTACTGCATCATTTAGATTTACTGTGTCCAAACTAAAGACAGGTGAATCCGTCGGAGTAAAACTTTCCGACCATTCAGGTGCATTCGGGTCTTTTAATATCAATTGTTTTAAAGTATTTTCTGCAATAGAAACTTGTTGCGACGCAAGCAGGACATCTGATTCACGATTTGCTAATTCCGTGCTGACCTCTGCTTTTTGTAAAGGTGCGGCGGAACCGGCTTCAATCCTTGCTTCAACTTGTCTTAGATTTTCTTTTGCAAGATTAAGATTGGCAACCCGATTTTGTTGATCGCGTAGTGCAAAAACCAAATCCCAATATGCTCTTTGAACTTGTGAAATGGTTTCAATTGTCCGACGACGAAAATCGGCATCAGATTGGGCGATGCGTTTTCTTTGGATCTTTATCTGGCGACGAGTCTGGTCAATATTAAAATTTCGCAACAAAGGTTGTGTATAAGTGATTCCAAAACTTGTAAAATACAAACCGCTTGTTCCGCCTGAACCTAAATTACCTTGAGTAGCCTGTGCTTGTGCAAAAGCATTTTCCGTTCTGGAATTATTAAAGAAGACACGATAGTTTCCGCCGCCTTGACTAATAAATTTGGTAAAATCAGAATTTACACGAATGTCTTTTGTGGCACTCTGTCCGGTTGTGGAATTTCTGTCAAAATTTGGATTAAATGTAAAAACACCATCGTAATTTCCGATTAATGAACGTAGGCTTAATTCGGCAATTCTGACATCATCGCGAGCTATTTCAATATCATTGTTATTGTTAAGTGCAAGACTGATCGCTTGATTTAACGAAAGCGTTTTCGTCTGTAAAGCATTAACTCCAACTCGTCTTAGATACATATTACTGGTTATTTTTGTATCTTCTGCAATTTCTTCTTCGGTTTTTATTTGAGGATTGTCTGAGATGTTTTCATTAACTGTTGTTTGGTTTTTTGCAACTTGAATTGTTTCAGTTTGTGCAGAAACCGTTGGATAAAATAACCAAAGGGACAAATTCAATGCAATTGATAAAGTGAAAATGTTACGCAAAAATTTCATTATTGGAAAACTCCGATATTGTATAAAGCTTATTAAAAAATTTGATTACTAAAACTCAAGATTTACTACGCTTTAATATTTTTGTTTGTTTCAAAAAAAAAATTAACTTTCGGATTGTCTTCAATAATTTGGTGAAAAATAGCTAAAACCGAAACATCTTTGAACTTTGATTCAATATAAGTTATCTTTTTCCTTTTAATACTTAAATATTTTTGGAGGAATTTTTTATTAAAATGGGTATAAAGGTTGGAATTAATGGTTTTGGACGCATCGGGCGAAATGTTTTAAGAGCTTCGCTCAATGATGATAGTATTGATTTTGTAGCGGTAAATGATCTAACCGACACAAAAACATTGGCACATTTATTAAAATATGATTCGGTGATGGGAAATCTTGAACAGGAAATCTCACACACTGAAAATTCGATCACAGTTGACGGCGACACATTTAGTGTCTTTAGCGAACGCGATCCGGCAAACATTCCATGGGAAGAAGTCGGAGCAGAAATCGTTATTGAATCAACCGGATTATTTACAGATAAAGCATCAGCCGGAAAGCATCTTGGCGGTTCGGTAAAAAAAGTAATTATTTCCGCTCCGGCAAAAGACCCTGATACAACGATTGTTTTAGGTGTCAATGAAAATGATTATAATGCAGACAATCACCACATCATTTCAAACGCATCCTGCACAACGAATTGTCTGGCACCTGTGGCGAAGGTGATTCACGAAAATTACGGAATCGTTAATGCTATGATGACGACGATTCACTCTTACACGAATGACCAGCAATTGCTTGATCTTCCGCATAAAGATTTACGACGTGCGAGAGCTGCCGGACTTTCGATGATACCGACTTCGACAGGTGCGGCAAAAGCTGTTGCACTTGTAATTCCTGAATTAAAAGGGAAGTTTGATGGAATTTCGGTTCGTGTGCCGACTCCGAATGTTTCTTTGGTTGATGTCGTCATAAATGTCGAAAAAGAAACCACCGCAGAAGATGTCAATCGTGTTTTGAAGAATGCTGCGAATGAAGAAATGAAAGGAATTCTTGGATTTTCCGAAGAACCACTTGTTTCGATGGATTTTAAAGGAAATCCGCATTCTTCGATCGTTGATGCAGATAATACATCTGTAATGGACGGCAAAACGATCAAGATTTTAACTTGGTATGACAATGAATGGGGTTATTCCTGCCGTGTTCGTGATCTGGTTAAATATATTGCGGATAAAGGTTTATAATTTATCGAAAATAGATTTTCAAAAAAAGTTCGGAGATAAGTTTCCGAACTTTTTTGATTTTTACTAATGAAGTTTCGTGTGTAGAATAAAGAAAACCACAATAGAAAAATTATTTTGTTATGAAAAAATTATCAATAAAAGATTTGGATTTGGAAGGGAAGAAAGTATTTATCAGAGTTGATTTTAATGTTCCGATCAAAGACGGCACAGTTACGGATGACACACGCATTCAAGGTGCGTTGCCAACAATAAATTATGCGATCGAGAATGGTGCGAAAGTTATTTTGGCTTCGCATCTAGGAAGACCGACGGAGGCTAAAGAAGCGAAGTTCAGTTTGAAGCCTGTCGCCGAAAAGTTATCCGAAATTCTCGGCAAAGACGTAGCATTTGTTGATGATTGCATCGGTGAAGCAGTTAAAGTAAAGGTTGAAGGTTTGGAAAACGGCGATGTTTTGTTGTTGGAAAACCTTAGATTTCACAACGGCGAAAAGGCGAATGATGAAAACTTTGCGAAACAGCTTGCTGAAAACGCTGATCTCTACGTCAACGACGCATTCGGGACGGCACACAGGGCTCACGCTTCGACTGCCGGAATTACAGAGTTTGTTGAACACTCTGCCGCCGGACTTTTACTTGATAAAGAACTTGAAGTATTAGGTAAGGTTTTGGAAAATCCCGAACGACCGTTCGTGGCGATCCTCGGTGGAGCTAAGGTATCGGACAAGATACCTATCATTAAGTCTTTGATTGTAAAGAAGGTTGATAAACTCATCATCGGCGGAGCGATGGCTTACACATTCTTTAAAGCGATGGGTTATACGGTCGGAAAATCTTTGTGTGAAGATGAAATGATGCCAACCGCTCTGGAGATTCAAAAGGAAGCAAAGGAGGCGGGAATCGAATTGATTCTCCCGACCGATCATAAAACCGTAGATTCATTCGATCCTTTGAATTCGATGCGGGAAATGCCGATAGATTTTACAAATACAGGTTTAGTTGGTTTGGACATCGGCAAAGAATCTTGCGTTATATTTGAAAAAGCCTTAGAAGGTGCGAAAACGATCATCTGGAACGGACCGATGGGAATGTTTGAAGAAAAACCTTTCGACGAAGGAACAATTGCAATTGCCAATGCCGTCGCCAAAGCCACCGAAAACGGAGCATTTTCAGTTGTCGGTGGCGGAGATTCGGTCGCGGCAATCAACCAAGCCGGACTCGCCGACAAAATTTCGCACATTTCAACCGGCGGCGGTGCGGCGTTAGAGTTTTTATCAGGCAAAGAATTACCGGGCGTAAAGGCTTTGGATGATAAGTAAAAGGATTTTGAATTAGATATAACAAAAAGTGAGAAATGCGTTAAGATTTTCATTCTGCATTTTTCACTTTTTCCTTTTCGTTGTAGATTATGTCTATGACTTCCAAAGACTTTACAACCGCACACGAAGAAGTTTGCAGACTTTGCGAGACGTTTGGGCAAAGTTCGGGCAAATACAACGAATCCAAATACAATGAAATGTCAGTCCGCAATGATTTTCTCGATAAATTCTTTGTTGCACTCGGTTGGGATGTCTATCACGAAAAGCAAACAAATCCTTATGAGCAGGAAGTAAAGGTTGAACAAAATGTTAGAGTTGCGTCAAGGGTAAAGAAAGCGGATTACGCTTTTTACATCAAGCCGAATTTTCGGGATGAAAGGTTTTTTGTTGAAGCGAAAAAGCCTTCTACTCAACTTGATACACCCGATAATTGTTTTCAGACGATTCGTTATGCCTATTCAAGTTCGCGTTCTGCACTTTCGATACTGACCAACTTCAAAGAGTTTTACATCATTGATTGCCGTTTTCGTCCGGACATCAAGACGGCACAAAATCACATATACAAAAAGTTTTCGTTTGAAGATTTCAAAGATGCCGATAAATTTGGCGAAGTTTTTTATCTGTTCGGCAGGGAAGCGGTTGCCGATGGAAGCCTTGAAAGGTATGCGGAAACACTTCCGAAGCCGAAAGGAAAGGTTAAACAACGCAAACTCTCGGCGGATGGTTTTCGTGATTTGGATGATGACTTTCTGGCAAAGCTGGAAGAATACCGCACCGACCTTGCCAAGATGTTCAAAAGGAAAAACCCGCTTCTGAACAGCGAAGATTTGACCGAAGCGACGCAAAGGACTTTGGACAGATTGGTTTTCATACGTTTTCTCGAAGATAAACTCATCGAATCTTCGACGATACTCGATAAATTTGCGGAAAGACCACACGCCTGGAAGCAATTTGTGGCAAAATCGAAGGAATTCGATAAATCTTACAACGGAATAATCTTCAAACAACACGCGATCATTGATGCGGAAATCTTTGAAACGGACGATAGAGTATTTTTAGACATCTGCGATGACTTTGCTTCCAAGTATTCGCCGTATCATTTCAATTACATACCGATTCATATCTTGGGAAGCATCTACGAACGCTTTCTCGGAAATGTCATCGTAGCGACGGCAAAGCAAGCCCGTGTTGAAGCAAAGCCCGAAGTTCGCAAAGCGGGTGGAGTTTTTTATACGCCGGAATATATTGTCAATTACATTGTTGAAAATACAGTCGGCAAATTGATCGAAAAGAAAACGCCGAAGGAAGTTGCCGAAATGCGTTTTGCGGATATTGCCTGCGGTTCGGGTTCGTTTTTGCTTGGCGTATTTGATTATCTGCTTCGTTGGCATACGAGTTATTACAATACAAAAGGCAGAAGGAAAGAAGCGAAAAAGGACGGGTGCATTGAAAACGACGACGGCACATTTCATCTTTCCTTTGAACAGAAAAGGGAAATTCTCCTCAACAATATCTACGGCACGGACATTGACCGACAGGCTTTTGAAGTTACGCAACTTTCTTTATTTCTCAAACTTCTCGAAGACGAAACACTCGGTTCAACCCAACAATATCTCGGCGGTTTTCGGGAAGCACTCTTGCCGACTTTGAGCAATAACATAGTTTGCGGAAACGCTCTCGTAGATTGGGACGTTATCGGCGGTGATCTATTGGAATTGGTAGATGAAGATAAACAAAAGAAATTCAATCCGATGAGTTTTTCTCAGAAATTTCCCGAAATTATGAACAAAGGCGGCTTCGATGCGATTGTCGGCAATCCGCCTTATGGAATGATTACTGAAAGTATAACCAAAGATTATTTCACAAAAAAGTTTGTTAGCACCGAAGGAAGATTTGATAACTACGAACTTTTTATAGAAAAGGCAATTACTCTTTGTAACACACAAGGTTATTTAGGTTATATTATTCCTAGTCCATTTCTTACAAATATTTATACAAAAAAACTCCGTCGATTTGCTTTAGAAAATACCTCAATAAATCAAATTGTAAATTTTAAGCTAGATGTTTTTGCTGACCCAACAGTTCATACTTGTATTATTGTTTTGAATCGCAATAAGGCTAGGTATAAAAAAGTCAAGATAAAGAAGCAAATTTCTGCGATAAAGGAATTAAAGGAATCATTTGATTATGAAATTGAAAAGGTAAAACTTGGAAACAATGATAACTTTACATTTGATATATTCGTTGATCCAAGTTCCTCAATCTTGATAGAAAAACTCGAAAGAAATTCAAATTCACTAGGAAGCATTTGTTATATTCGTCAATGTATAAAGACAGGAAACGATAAAGTTTATGTTACTGAATCCGATTCTAAACCTGATAAAGATTGGATGCCATCATTACGTGGAAAATCAATCGGTAGATATTTAACATTTGAGAAAAATATTTGGTTGCATTATGGAGATTGGTTGGCAAGAAATTGGAAAAACAAATCTTTTTATGAAACACCGAAAATTGCTATTCGTGAAACAGGAAATCGAATCGTTGCAACATTAGATTTTGAAAATAGGTATTTTCTGAGTTCACTTTATGCAATTTATCCGATTAACGATGATGATTCACTAAATCTTAACTACTTGCTTGCTATAATAAATTCAAATTTAGCAATGTATTTTATTAAAATAATTGCACTAAATTTAACAGAAGGTGCTTTTACAAAGTTTCGCACAAATCAGCTTGCTAGATTACCAATTAAAATTATTGATATTGAAAACAATCCAACTGACAAAGCGAGGCATGATGAGTTGGTGAGTTTGGTTGAGCAGATAATGGAGGCGAAAGTTAAACTCAATGAAGTCCGCAATGATGGTGAAAGAGAATTTTATGAAAATAAATGTTCCATTTTAGAGCGAAATATTGATAGAATAGTTTATCAACTTTACGAACTGGATCAGAATGAAATAGATTTGATCGAAAACAGTTGATATTTGATAAAAAACAGCTTGTTGCAAAGACTGTTTCCTTTGTTGCAAGCACGAAATCCTTTATTGTAAGGCGTGAATGGCTTCCTGTAAGGCTTCAACATCTTCCTGCAAGACTTCAACATCTTCCTGCAAGGCGTGAATGGCTTATTGCAAGGCTTCAACATCTTCCTGCAAGGCTTGAATAGCTTCCTGCAAGGACAAAATACCTTCCTGCACAGGCTCAACATCTTCCTGCAAGGACTTGCAACAAAGGATTCAGGGCTTGCAAATACCATATAATCTCGTTAGAAAATGGATTTTCCGACCAAATAAGTGAAAATCTGTGAATTGTTACATTCTTTCATTGTTACCTCAACAGTAACAAAGATACTAAAAATAATTACAGGAGATGAAAAGATATGGCTGAAAGAAATACAAGAAAATTAAGCCCTAAAGTTTTACAAGAAGACCTCGATGCTTTTGCAGGTTTGCAGGGATTAACCGGTTATGCTCCGGCAAATAGTGATTATTCGATCGCAAACGGGCTGACCATAAAAACAAAGATGCAGGAAAGTCAGGCAAAAGATGTGCAGGATAAAGCAATTTCGGATGCCAGTCGTGATGCAAAGGTTCTGGATGAATGGACGTTTCACGACTATGTCCGTAATGCCAAACAGCAGGTAAAAGCCCAGTTCGGCGAAAATTCGGACGAAGTGCAGTCTGTCGGACTCAAGAAAAAGAGCGAGTATAAAAATCCGGCAAAATCACCGCCGACACCTTAAAACTTTTAGCAAAACGGTTTGGTTAATCCCAAGCCGTTTTTTTTTTGTAAAATGCTTTGAAGGATCAATAATTTCTGCAAAATAAAAATACATCAACGTCAAACACCTGCAAATTTATTAAGGAGAAATGAGAAAAATGTCAGAATTTTACGATGATGTCAGAAAAAAAGCAGTTGAGATTGCGTTGATGGAGGTTTTGAAACACGTTAAAGAAGAGGGCGGAGAAAATCAAGGACCGGAAATATCGAAATATAAAAAAGCCGCTCATTGCAAAACAACATCAACGCTTGGTTGGTGCGGAATGTTCGTTCATTGGTGTTATAAAGAAGCTGCAAATCAATATGGGAAAACATTACCGTTTATTCCCGAAAAATTATGGCGTGGAAACAAATTACATAAATGGACGCTAAGTAATCCTGATACAATTGTTAATTCATGTCCGATTTTACCCGGTGATATTTATGTTCTAAACGATTTGAATCATATCGGAATGGTCGTTGAAACTGCATCTGATTTTTCAATTATGCAAACGATTGATGGCAATCAATCAACTGCCGATTCTAAACAAGATAGTCTTAAACGTCGAACCCGAGACTTTGCAGAAGTGGCTTTTCTCGTTAGAATTTAATTCATAATTTGTTTAACATATAGACACAGAGTTACAGAGTATTAAGATCATTCATCAAAACTTTGTAACTCTTATTTTTTTTAAATACTTTATTTAACTAATCAAAAAATTATGAGAAAACCTATTATTGCAGGGAATTGGAAGATGTATAAATTGCTTGATGAAGCGGTTGATACGGCGTTAGA
>JBGTHN010000728.1:0-1550 GCA_041746235.1 Pyrinomonadaceae bacterium
TAGATAAATTAGATTGTCGTTTCTACGTTTGTTTCGTCGTTCAAGATTTTTTAGCTGAACGCGGGCAACTGCTGCCGAAAGTGAGGCGATCCTTGTTTTAATTCCGAATGTTGTTCCGGCAAATCTCTGAGCGGCAGTTTCCAATTCCAAAACACGAACCATATCACCCATACAAATTGCCCGTTCATAAATTTCTTCATCATCGGTGAGCAAAATTCCACCTTCGCCAGCCGGAGCAAGTTTGTTTGTTTGCAAACTAAAAACCGAAACATCGCCGAGCGAACCGCATTTGCGTCCACGCCACATCGCACCGTGTGAATGCGAGGCATCTTCGATAATTTTCAAGTTATAACGTCGGGCGATCTCATAAATTTCCGTCATCTTTGAAGGCATTCCAAAAAGATGCACGACGACGATCGCTTTTGTTCTCGGAGTTATTTTCTTTTCAATATCGGCTGGATCAAGTCCGAGTCTTTCCGTCTCGCTCTCTGCAAATACGGGAACTGCTCCGAGCCAAAACATCGGCACAACAGATGCCCAGAATGTTGCCGTCGGAACAATAACTTCATCGCCGGGTTTTAGATCAAGTGCGAAAAATGATGCAAGAAGTGCCGCAGTTCCGTTGCAATGTGCTAAAGCGTATTTAACACCGAACATTTTCCGATAATCATCTTCGAGTTCTCTTGCGACCGTATGAAGAGAAAGTTCGCCTGAACGCAGAACTTCCAAAACGGCAGTTTCGTCTTCCTCTGTAAATATCGGATAACGATTCGCCTCGGTTTCATCAAGTGTTACCGCTTTTTGACCGCCTAAAATGGCTGGAATGTTGGAATTATTCAACTTGAAACTCCTTATTCTTTTGTAAATTGGTATGAGTATAGGAGATTTTACAAACTATTACGAAAATGATGTGACACTTTTTTCTACTGTAACATTGCCGTATTTAAGATTGCGTGGGAAGTTGGCAAATTTAGAACTAAAAAGAGTTAAGGGATTTACAAATTTGAATATATGTAAATCCCTTTTTTATTATTTATTACCTAATTTTCTATCCTTAAATGAGTCGAAAAATTCAGTATGTCGGCTCGTCATAGGGATCAAACGTCCGTCAATAAAGACATATTTGATAGTCGTTCTAATTTCCAGAATATCGCCGTCTGCAACAACAACATTTGCCATTTTCCCGACTTCCAAAGAACCGTATTTATCCGCAATGCCCAAAATCTGTGCAGGATACAGCGTAACGCTTTTTAATGCTTCATCTTTCGACAGACCATACGCCGAAGCCATTCCTGCTTGATATGGTAATTCTCTGGAGTTTGCACCATCATCGCCGGTTGTAATTGCGAATTTCACACCTGCTTTCTGCAATTTTGAAGGTGCTTCAAATAAAGAATCATATGGCTCATCATTTGGAGGATTGTTGTGAATCCGATTGTAAATTACAGGAATGTTATTCTTCTTCAAGTCTGCCGCAACTTCCGAAGCGTCTTGTCCGCCGTAGATGATCGCTTTTACTTTCATCTCCTCAACAAATTTAATAACGCCGC
>JBGTHN010000729.1:0-11059 GCA_041746235.1 Pyrinomonadaceae bacterium
GTCGCACTCATTGCAAGCGGGACGCTTGCGTTCCGACCGAAGGCATTCCGACCGTAACGGCGTTCTGACCAAAGACGTTCCGATCAAAGGCGTTCCTACTTTTTCAGCCATCTTAAAAACATTTCTTCTTGCTTGTGAAAAGCGTGTTCGGGATGATTATTCTTTGTCATTGGCAATTTGAAGAACACGCTAAGTTGTTCTTGGATTCCCGATTCTCCGCGACTTTTTGCTAAATCTAAACAACGTGCGATCTCAATCGCAAGCGGTGCAGCGAGGATCGAATCTTTGCAGAGGAAATTTACCTTTAATTGCATTGATTGTCCCATAAAACCCGTAAAATCTATGTTGTCCCAAGCTTCTTTGTTGTCGCCGCGTGGTCGGTAATAGCGTATGTCAACGATGTGATCTTCGACTTCGTAGCCTAAGATATTTCGCAGAACGGATGCTTTGGTTTTGATCTTTGACGCAAGTGAACCTTCGTTGGAAAGTGCGAGTCCGTCACGATTTCCCAAGATATTCGTCGAATACCAACCGTCAATTTTTAATGCACGACTTTTGAGTGCGGGTGCGAGGACGGTTTTGATAAATGTCTGTCCGGTTTTGCCATCTTTTCCGGCAATCGGAACTTTGTTGTTTTCGGCAAATTCTATTAAAGCAGGAATGTCTGCGGAAACGGATGGCGTGAAATTTCCATACGGAATGTTTTCGGAAATTGCGGCGTAAGCGTAAAGCATTGCGGGCGAGGTTTCGTTTGAATTTTCGTCGAGAGCGGTTTCAAATTTTTCTATTGAGCTAAAAATTTCGTTTGTTTCATCAACAAGTTTTTCGGTTGAAGCGAGATTTATAACGACTACTTCATCGCAAGTCTTTTTGAACTCTTGTAAATTCTGTTTTATCTGCTCAATTATTTGACGATGCGAATTATAAACAAGCAAATTTTCCCCTTCGATATTTGATAGAAAGTTTTTATTTCCAACTGCTTGCCAGGGTTTTATCTTTTTTAATTCATCTTCGACGGCGACGAATTGTTTATGCGTTAGAACATCGTGTTCGGTGGCGGCTTCAGCTAAATTTGCATTATTTAGATCCCAACCTGCGAAAATTATGTCTTCATATTTCGCCAGATCTTTTGTTAAATCCAAATCTGCCAAAGGCAAACCTTCCATACCGATCAAACCTTTTTTCAAAAGTTCGATTCCGGCAACCATCGTCGTGCCGACCGCTCCGCCTAAACCGATTATTGCTATGCCAAGATTCTTTTCGCTCATAATAAAAACATAAGACATCTTTCCTAAATAAGCATCCAAGAATTTTTAACGCAAAGACGCAAGGATGCAAAGTCGCAAAGGTTTTTATTGTTTTTATTACGATAAACTACTTTGATTTTATAAATATCCTTAACCGATAATAACTGTATAAATCTTTGCGTCTTTGCCACTTAGCGACTTTGCGTTAAAAATCTTTAAGTTTAAACTCTTCAAAAGTTTTATTGCTCAAAGGTATCTTTCTCCAATTCGTCATCGGTTTCTTCAATCTCTAAAATGATGTCATCATTTTCTTCTTCGACAATTTCCGGTTCAATTTCTTCGATCTTTTCTTCGACGGTATCAAAGACGTTTTCAACGGTTTCTGTTTCCTCATTCGTTGGTAATTCGCTTTCTGCTACCTCAATATTTTCTTCTGTGGGTAATATGATCTCTTCCGTAAACGCCGCATTTTCCGATGATATTGAAACTTTTTGAAAATCATTTGGTTTTGGATTTGTAATTTGCGAAGTGATTCTGAAAAATTGTATGAATCCGATAATTGCTCCTATAACAATCCCACCAACAATTCCCCAAGGTCTTGTCCCGAGGAGTGTGTCAACGATCCAACCCATAATCATCATAAAAACTACCGAGCCGAAAAAGGCAATTGCGGCTGACCAAGCCATTCCCGAATTACGTATTGATTCACCTGTTGTAATAGGTTCATAATCTTTCGGTTTGACCTGAACTTGCTCCGTTTCATTCGCTTGCTCCGTTTCATTCGTCGGCATCGAATCGCCAAAGTTTTCAGACTCATCAAAAAGCGTCTGTTGTTCCGATCGTGGATTAACAACAGTTTCAATTTCTCCAAGCGGTTCGACCTGTTGAATATTTGTCGTCGTTTCTTGTTCGATTAAGTCATTTGCAGCTTCGAGTTCTTTTTCCAGACGCAATTCTTCTTCGAGTTCTTTTAATTTTTGCTCTAATTCGCTTGCTCTCGAAGTTTTCGGTGATTCTATTTGTTATGTTTCTTCAATACTTCGCTCAAATGTCGGTTGTCCAATCGGTTTCTCAACCTCAAAAGGTTTGACCGTATCTATTTTTTTCGGTGTGATATTTTCAGGTTCGTCAACTGTTTGACTTGGTAAATCTCCCGATTCGATGGCAGTTTTTATTTCTTCGATAGATTCTATTTCTTCGGTTGGAGTTTCAACCTCAGTATTTTCGGTTTGGACATCTTCCTGTGTTTCAATTTCTTCTATGTCTTCCTTTAAAATTTCGTCAAATATTCCCGTTCCGCTGCTTTTTTTCGAGCGGCTTTCTTCCTGTTTCTCGCTGTTTTCGTCTTCACCAAAAAGACTCTTGATCATACCCAATTCTCCCGTGTAAGATAATTTTTCGGAACATCAAATAATAAACCTTTTCGCGAATGTTGCAAAGAGTTATGAATGAAACATACGTGCGTACACCAACAGGCTTTTCCGCCATCAATTTTCTCTAATTCCGCCTGTCTTTCATTCGCATCCCAGAGCATTGAAAAATCATATTCAAAATCTTTCAGCGACGCAAATTTATCCAACAATTCACAAGCCCGAACATCGCCGTTGTAATCAATTACCGCAACAGTTTCGCCCGCTGTGCATGGAAAACTCCATTTTGTTTCCTTTGCAAAATTTGAATGTTGATGCCGATAATGCGTCATAATTGTCCCAACATAAGCGACCGATTTTATAAATCTTTTTGCCGAATCATCGTCCGCAAACATCCGTTCTGCATAGCGTTTTGTCAAATTCGCCGCTTGTTTATATATCTTCAACAAGGCTTCATTAGGAACTTCCTTGATCGAATCGCCAACCTTTGTTTCGCCGCGAATTATATTGAAATATTGTCCGTCTAACTTATAGTTTTCCCACAAAAATTCCGAAAGTTTCTCGATCTCCGTATAATTTTCCGCACAGACGACGGTGTTCACATTCAAGCGAAATCTGTCTTTGAATCTATCTTTTAACGGATAAAGATATTCGATGCAATCGAGCGTTTTCTCCCAATTCTTCGGCACACCGCGAATCTTATCGTGCGTTTTGCCGTAACCGTCTAAAGCGATATTCAAATAAAGTTCGCCGAGTGATTCGTGTGTTTCAAGAGCGTGTTCGACTGTTTGATAAACACGATCTTTTATCAAAGCATTCGTCGGAATTATCAATCTCGTAACACCGTTGTTTTCAACGAAAAGATCAACAATTTTATTAACATCTTTCCGCAAAGTCGGTTCGCCGCCGGAAAGCCACAGATCGGTAATTTGTGGCATCGTTTCGGAAACTTTTTCAATTTGCTCGAACGTCAGATCGCCTTGCTGATTTAATTCTTCGTGATAAAAACAAGTTTCACAAGCGGCATTGCAACGCGACGTTACAAAAAATATAACCGTCCCGAGTTTTTTCTCCCGTTTTGTTGAACGAATCAACTCTACAAATTGTGCAACTTTATTTGTCATTTTATTGCGGTCTGTTCAGCAAAAACCCGAAGAAAAAGAAAATCCCGATATATTGGATCAAAGTGCTGAACAAAAATTGATTGATATATCTATCGGGCATTTCAAGATTTCTCAATTTTTTGTAAGCATAGACAGTATTTATCAACAAATATAAAACCAAAGCACCAATAAACACAGGCATTGACGCAAAATAACTGTTCGGCATCGAAGATTGTAATGCGTAATGAACGACGACCAAAACGATAACACCGACAAGGCTGAAAATTCTATATTTTGAAAATCCTTGAAGTAATTTTCCTCTTTCATTTTCGCTCAAAATATTTAACGCCCGTTCGCTGATAATTCTTCCGACAATATATGTCGCAATAAATACTATAAATCCGATTATGCTTTTATCCATCTGTTTTCTCTATAAAGGTTTTACTTGCTGATTCTAATTTATATTCGATGCCACGCCAAATGATTTTTCTCGAAAACATTGCAGAAATATTATTGTATAGATAAAGAATCGGCGTAATTGTCCAAAGCAGAATTTGCGGCAGAAATTGTTTATTTAATTCATTTTTATAATCGCTCAAAATTAATTTTACAGCATTCAAGCGAAGCCACGCTTTGCCGATGCCGAATATGAACATTATTGAAGTTAAAAACAATATCAGCCAAAAATGAATTCCGGTCGCAAAAACTAACAGCACGATTCCCGTCCAAAATGTGAATGTAAAAAGTATCGAACCGATGACCGAAACCTTAAAATGCGTCGGCGAATAAACCCGCGTTATTTTCATTTGACGCGTCGTAAATTCGAGCAACTCTTTAAAAGTGCAATCTTCAACTGTTGCCGTTAAACAACTAGGCACAAACTTTATCGGCATTTCCGCTTCCTTCAAAATATTCGTTAATGCAAAATCATCAGACAAAGTTCCCTTCCACTTTTCACGAACATTTAGTTTTTCAAAAACTTCCCGACGAATCGCCGTCGAACCGCCCCAACAAAAATTTCCTTTCGTATTTTCGCCCAGAGTCGAAGCGATCGAAGCATTCCAAACCGAACGAAGATGAGTCGCTATTCCACCACTCTGTTGAATGAACCAGCGATAGCCGGTTGCACAACCAACAGATTTATCTGCAAGCGGTTCAACTAAATTTCGCAACCAATTTTCGTTCGGTCTTGCATCCGAATCGACAAAAACAAAAACTTCACTTTTTTCGTCTGCTTCCAAAACCGCTTTTCGTAAATTATGAACTTTCTGCCCGCTTGTCATCGCTTTTCCGGCAATTAGTAATTTTTTACCGCAGAGACGCTGAGACGCTAAGGGTTTTAAATACTTCTGCGAATTATTCTGGATAGTTTCAAAATCTTTTTTCCTTTTCTTGCTCTGCGTCTCAGCGACTCTGCGGTGAATAAATTCATTAATTACTGAAACAGCCGGATCATTTTTATCGTCAACAACAAAAATAACTTCAAAGTTTGGATAATCTTGAATAAAAATTGCTTCTAAATTGGCTTGCAAATCTATATCAATTCCGCGACACGGAACAAAAATTGTTG
This sequence comes from Pyrinomonadaceae bacterium, assembly GCA_041746235.1. GTDB lineage: Bacteria > Acidobacteriota > Blastocatellia > Pyrinomonadales > Pyrinomonadaceae > Aridibacter. The sequence continues at coordinate 5,291 of JBGTHN010000729.1, forward strand.
CAAAAGGTGTGTATTCTGATTTTGTTTTGCCGAGTTCTTTTTTAAAAAATTGCAGATATTCAATTCCGCCGCGTAAGGATTTGTAGGCGAAAAAGGTTTGAATTAAGGCGAAGAAATAATAGACAAAGATCATCTTACAGTTTGTGCTTGTGAAGACATTTTATCAACGAAATTACTTTGTACATCAAGATATGGTTGCAGATATTCGAGAGTATTATCCGTCGCACCACGATTTTTGTCCATCACCCAAAATGCTCTTTTCGCAAGATCAATTCGCAAATCTTCGCTTTCGACGAGTTTTATAAATACTTTTGAAAGTTCGTCGGCGATCTGATTCTCTTTTAATTTTGGCAATTGAATAAACGCATTTTGTTTTGCAAATTGCTCCGCCATTGATTGAAAATTCATCATAAAATGTCCGGTGATGATCGCTTTTTTCTCAAGTGCGGGTTCAAGTATATTCTGTCCACCGTGCGGAATCAGGCTTCCACCGACAAAAACAATTTCCGCCAAAGGATAGATCGAACGCAATTCTCCGATCGTATTTAATAAAATAACGTCCGCAATCTCATCATCAAAATCCAACGCGGAAGTTCTTTTAACCCAACTAAAACCTGTCTTTTCGATCAATTCGCCAACTTCTTCAAACCTTTCAGGATGCCTCGGCACAAGCATCAAACGCGGGAGTTTTGAAACGCCGGATTTATAAACTTTCTTATATGCTTCCAAAATCCATTTCTCTTCCGGTTCGTGGGTGCTGGCGGCAATTATCAGAGGAGAATCTTTGGAAAAACCGAATCTTTCTTTGAAATACGCGGTTAAAACCTTTTCCTTTTCATCTCTTTCCTGATCGAACTTAAAATTTCCCGTAACCTTGACCTTATTTTGCTTTATTCCGATCTTAACGATCCTGTTCGCGTCGCTTGCGGTTTGCATAAAAGCCGCATCAACACAAGCCAAAGCCCGTTTCATAGTCTTCTTGATCCACAAATATCTGTTCGCACTATTTTCCGAAAGCCTACCATTGACAATAAAAACCCTCGCTCCCGATTTACGCGATTGACGCAAAAAGTTGAGCCATATCTCCGTTTCCATTATCAAAATAACTTTCGGTTTTAACTTGCTCAAAACCCTTCGCACAGTAAATTGCCAATCAAACGGAAAATAGAAAATCAAGTCGGCAACTGTTCCAAAAATCCTCTGAGCAAATTCCTGTCCGGTCTTTGTAGTCGTTGAGATAACGACTCGATAATTCGGATATTCTTCTAAAATTTTGTTGATGAGAGGACGGGCGGCATTTGTTTCTCCAACCGAAACACAATGAATCCAAATAACAGGTCTTGCATCTTGCGAAAATTCGGGAATTAGCCCAAACCTCTGTTTAAATCCCGCCAAATATTTGTTGCGTTTAAGCAAAAAAATCGGCGACATTATGATAAACGCAATTGTGTATAGAAAACTGTATAAAAGAAACATTTGTGATAACTGATAACTGATAACTGATAACTGAATATAAATCACCTATCAGCTATCACCTATCATCTATCATCTATTTTACTCTTTCCATAAATTTTTCTTCGTTCGGGTTAACGCGAATCAATTCGCCTTCTTTCATATATGGCGGAACATAGAGCGTTACGCCGTTTTCCAAAGTTGCCGGTTTGTTTGAATTTGAAGCGGTCGCTCCTTTCATCACAGGTTCGGTTTCCGTGATGGTCAATTCCATTGATTGCGGCAGTTCGACCGAGATCGGATCGCCATTATAAAATTCCATTTGAAGTTTCAAACCTTCCATCAACCATTTCGCTGCATCGCCCAGATCATCGTCACTCATCGCGATCTGTTCGTAAGTTTCCGTATTTATAAAGTGATGATTTTCACCGTCCGAATACATATAATCCATTTCGTGTTGGTCTAATGTTGCCCGTTCGACATTTTCGTTTGAACGAAAACGATGGTCGAACGAATTTCCCGTAACAAGATTTCTAAGTCGTGTCTGCACGATCGCTCCACCTTTTCCCGGTTGGTTGCGATCAAATTCCATAACTTTGCAAGGCACGTCGTCTAAAATTATGACGTTTCCTTTGCGTAGATCATTTGCTGATTTTCCCATAATAAATAATTTGTTTTATAAATTTTGAATCTTTTAACCTTTAATAATAGTTAGATTCTAAGTCTTTTCCTTCGTAAATTCCAATGGTTCGGGTTCTTCACCCTCTTTTGGTGCTTCACGTTTTATCATTTTATATATTCCGACTATTTGAGAAATCCATTTTTCTGCTAATTCATTATCAGCATTATATTTCAAAGCTCTTCGGAAATCGCCGATTGCCGAAGCATATTGTGCTGCTTCTGTTAAAGCCACGCCGCGTTTTGTATATGCTTCCGATAGATTCTTTTTAGCTGTTTCGTCGCTTGGTTTTATTTTCAACTCTTTTTCAGCTTTGGCAATGTCGGCATTAAATTCGCTGACATCAATCGGAGTTCCGCTTCGTGTCCATTTTGTCGGTTTGTCCGATTTATTAACTGAAGATTCTTCATTTTCAACCGTTGGCATTGCTTTTGCATCCGTTTCTTTATCAAGCGTATGTGCCGCAACCGTTTCGGGTTGATTTTGATTATTTTCGGTTTTCTCTATCGGTTGTTGCGAAACATTCGGTTTTGAATCACCGCAACCATATAAAAATAAACTCAAAATTGCGATAAAAAATGTATTTTTCATATCTCTAAAAATACCAAAATAAAAAGGTAAAACAAAAGTCCGCTTTACCATTTAAATTCAAACGGCAAAGCGGACTTATATTGGTATTTAATTTATTTTAATTTTCGATAAATGGTCGCGATTGGAAAATATAAATCTTTCCGTCTTTGTAACCCCATTCAATGTCTTGTTCAAGTTTGTTTCCGAAAACTCTCTTTATGCGACCTCCGATATTTACCAAACGACGAGCAACATCATCTGTTAAGACCGCTCTTTCGCCTGAGATCGGAACTTCTTTGACACCACCGTTTTCATCAAATACCAACAAAGAATCTTCTCCCGAACGAGTTAGAACCTGCACAGCATTTGATTTTTTAGAAAAGAGTATCTGCTCGGCAATTTTCTTTCCTTCGACAACTTTGATACCGAGTCCGCGTTTTGCACTGATATAAACCGCACCAACATTTTCTCGGTCAAATGGGTCTTTGGTAATCATTACGCCGGAACTGTCCGTGTCCACACCAACCTGTAAAAGCACGCCCATATAAGTTCCTTCGTGCGTTATAAAATTGCGTTCGCGTGCTTCATAAGCCTCAAAATTCCAAAGCGAAGCCCAGACGGTTTTGACCGCTTCGATAACTGCGTCCGCTTCTTTAACATTCGGAACTGTTGTATAAAGTCCGGCACCACTGAAATTGGGTAAATCTTCCGCATTTGAAGAACTGCGGATAAATACACCTTTTCCGCCCGTTACGGTTTTCCAATTTTGCAAAATTTCTGTCCGCAATTTATCGTCGAATTTTCCGGCTTGAATTTCGGCACGAAACTCTACCAATTTTTGCCGACGGAAACGCGGATTATGAACAAAGTCTAAATCTTGTTGAAAATCAAAAACCTTGTCATTAAAACCGTTTTTTTCCATAAACTCATTGTAATAATAAACGGGAATCGCAAAACCGTCCGGCACAATAATATTTGGTAATTTGGCATTGGCAACTTCGCCCAAATTCGCCGCTTTTGCTCCGTATGTGTTTGCTTGATTTGCACGAATTTCTTTGAGCGTTGCAAGTTTTTTGACGTTAAGATTTGATGGCGGAGCTTTGAATATCTGTCCTTTTTTCTCACGCTGTGCTTGCCATTCATCAAGAACTTTTTTATCAGCGATCTTGATCGTATAATCGGTTAAATTCGTCTGAAATTCGACCGTAAAAGTATCGAATTCTTTCAGAAGTTTGTCTGCATCTTTGATATACGCATTCGGAATTCCCCAACCTTTTGCCAATAGATTAATATGCGAAAGCGGCGTTGAAGGTTTGGTGATGATTATTCCGGCAACCGGCGGAAGATTTATCGGAACTTCGTTTAACACAAGTATTTCGTTGTATCCGATTTCCACTGTATCATCCAATTTATCAATTATGTGAATTCGTCCGACACCTCTCGCAGTATTTAACGCAAGGTATTCTTGATTCTGCGAAATTTCATCCGAAGTTACGCGATTGATGTTAAGTCCGACGGACAATTCATCGTGGCGTATGGAGTTCGGCTTGAAATAAACCTTTTCGTAAAAGGATTTATTGATAACATCATAAGTCGTCTTGATCTGTTCAGCCGGAATCAAGTCGCCGTCCCAGAATTCAAAGGTAAATTTATCAACCGTTTTCTGCCAAGCGATCGTGCCGACAATAAAACGACGATTTTCTTTGATGTATATATCTTCAAAAATATTCTCACCTTTTAGAACAAGATAATTTGCGATCAAAAAATCTTTATGAAAACGATATTTCTGCGAATTTACATAATAAATCTTGTTCTTATTTTTGCGGTCAATAATAAACATCGCGTGCGGCAGAGCATAAGAAGTTTTTTGATGATAAACCCTCGCCATCAAATCAAAATCCTTGCGTGAAGTAATTTTGAGTAAAGAACGCAGTTTAGAATCGGGCTTTTTGTCCATTGCACCTTCCGGTTCGCGTGTCGGCGAAGGTTTGCGTGTCATTTGACCAAACAAAAGGCTCGATGTGAACAAAACTAAAACGATTGATAATATAAAATTCTTTTTCATAAGGTGTAACTCCCTAGATTTTAACCAACTTTATTGAACTTGCGAATAAATGAAACCAGCCAGATTATAACAAAAAGCATATATCCGATAAAAATAATCAGAAATATCTTATTATCAAGAACGGGATCGGGTTGTAGATTTGCTTTAAAAGTAAGTTGCAAAACTCCGATCAACAAGGTTAACGTAGCGACTCCGAACCAACCAAACCATTCACGGAAATACTCATAAAACGAATCAATTCTTTCGGGAGCAAGCCAATAATCACGATTTGGCAGATTAATAGATTTGCGAACTTTGAACTTTTGGAAAAACCAAGGGATTACGATAAATGACAAGATCGTTACTAAAAGCATTACAAACTCGAAAATATAAAATCCACTTTTCGACATCCAACCGTTGGCAGATCCCGAACCTCCAAAATGCGAAGCCATCGGATCAGGCATCATCGGGTAATAATAAATTGCTTGTGATATAGCAATGCCTAATAAAAAAATATATATGTAAAATGGTAATTTTTTCATAGTTTCTCCAATAGGTTTTCAATCGCATCACAAGCAGTTTGCGTCCCGTTCTCTGCTTCTATGATGCGTCTTCTTTTGTCTGCATTTGCATTATAACTCAAATCACCCAAAATTTTTCTTAATTTGTTTGCGGCATTCGCGGCATTATAAGCATCGCGGTCTATCGTTTTTGCAGTTCCTAAACGCTCGCAACGTGCGGCATTGTCGGGTTGATCGTGTGAATAAGGCATTATCAATGCCGGAACTCCGCCACGCAAAACCTGTGCAGTCGTCCCAACTCCGCCCTGATGAACAACACACGACGCACGCGGAAAAATACGGCTATACGGAGCATAATCAAAAGCCACACGATCATCATCCAAGCCTTTTGGCAGTTCGTTAAAAATACCGTAGATCAAAACCGCCCGACGTTCCAATATTTTTGCCGCTTCGATACTTTGTTCAAAAAAATCTCTCGCATCCATCACCGCCGCACTTCCCAA
>JBGTHN010000730.1:0-3010 GCA_041746235.1 Pyrinomonadaceae bacterium
TTGCGGCGATTGCCTTCGATCCAATCGAGCCGACGCAAACCGCTTTCGTTCCCAACCGGAATTACCGTAACTTGTCGGGCATCGCTTCCGTCGGGTTGTTTACCGATCCGCAAGACGATCTGTTTATTGGCGGTTTGTTCAAAGAATTTATATATATTGTCGTTTGAACGAACTTCGCGTCCGTTGACGGCGATCAAATATTCGCCTTCTTTGACGTTCAAACCGGGTTGCGTCAAAGGTGCTTGCAAATCGGGATTCCAATTTTCGCCGTTGTAAATTTTTGCAAATTGATAGCGTCCGTTGGCGATCCGATAATCCGCTCCGAGCAATCCGCCCGAATACTGAACCGGATTCGGCGTATCTCCGCCGGAAGTATTGTGATGTCCGACGGTCAAATTACCGAGCATTTCCTGAAAAAGATAATTCAGATCCGAACGGCTGACAATTCCTTCGAGAAACGGTTTATAACGCTCTTCCATCATCTTGATATTTACGCCGTGAAATGTCGGATCATAGAAAAAATCACGTTGAATTCGCCAAGCCTCTTTATACATCTGCTGCCATTCTTCACGCGGTTGGACGTAAACTTCCATCTCACCGATGTTCAAAGTTCCTTCGCCCGGTCGCATCGGACGCACGGTTGACGCGATCGTAAAACGTCCCGGAAATTGTCCGTAAAGCATCTGTTGACCGGAAGCCGAAACTGCAAAAGCCGTAATTCCCTCAAGAATTTTCTCGGCTTTTCGGGTTTTCAATTCAAATTTATGGATGTTTGAGCCGAAATTCGGTGTCGAAGCTGTTCCGCTCGAAGGAACTGCTTCGGCTAAGAAAAATGTGCCGGGCATACCTGCCACAATGCCCTGATAATTTCTGGCGGCAAGCGGAAGCGAAACGATTCTTTGGTCAATTCCTTCAAAATCAATCTTGATGTCTTTGGATTTTTCCTCCGGCTTTTCTTTCGGTTTGTCCGCACCTTCCGGCGAAGCGGCGGGTTTTACTTCTTCCTCATCGCTTTCGGGTGAAAGTGGCGAAGGTTCTTTGCTGTCCAAAACAATTGCATAGACGCTTCGTGTAACTTGAAAAGGAAAACTCGACATATCAAGCCAACCCGTTGTCGGTCCTGCGTCCGTGCTTGCCGTAAAATAGATATATTTTCCGCTTCTGTCAAAAACTGCGGTCTGAGCATCGCTTAAACCATCAGTCACCTGTGTTATTTTACCCGTTGCAACTGAATAGAGGTGAACCGCTCCAAGTCGGTTTCTCAATTGTTTTGTGTATGTTATCCATTTGCCGTCAGGCGACCAATCTGGATTCAAAGTCGGAAACGGATTTTCATAAGTATTTGTATCAACTTTTGTAATTTTTCCGCTTTCGATGTCCAGATACAAAACATTCAGACGCTTATCCGTGAACAGAATCTTTTTGCTGTCCGGCGAAAACTGCGGCGTGTAAAAATATGAAGACGGATTGCCAAGACCGATCTTTTTTACTTCGCCCATTCCGCTTTGTTCACGCAGATGCAAAGCGTATTCGCCGGATTCGTCGGAAAAATATGCGATCCATTTTCCGTCGGGCGACCAGGACGGATCACGTTCCGCAACTCCCGATGTGTTTGTTAAATTCCGTGCATTTCCTTTATCCGCCGGAACGGTTAAAATCTCGCCGCGTGCTTCAAAAACCGCTCTCGCACCATTCGGTGAAATTGCTACGTTCGAAACATTGCGGGCGACTTTTTCATAACGCGGACGAACTTCGGGAAAATCGCCTGTTAGACTGATATTCACATTGCTCGTTTTGCCCGAACTTGTATCAAAAATATTTATCGAACCAAATTGTTCATAGACGATTCCGCCCGCTCCCGATGTTGCCGATTTAATATCGTATCCGCGATTATTTATTTCTTCTTTAACATTTTTTGAACGCACATCGTAAGAATAAAGCGTTACGTTTTTGCCGTTTCTGTCGGACAGAAAATATATCTTATCGCCCATCCACATCGGCGTAAAATCGTTTGAATTCTGTCGTGGAATTTCTTCAACGCTCGAATCGCTGAGGTTTCCGATCCAAATCTTTGTCGTCCGTCCGCCACGATAAATTTTCCATTGATTAAATGCCGGAGCAAGTGGCATATAGGCTAATTTTGAATCATCGGGCGAAAAGTCGGCTGCACCGCCCGCCATCGGAAACGGTAATTCTTCGGGCAAACCTTCGCCGCCGACGGAAATTTTATACATCTTCGGCATAGGCATTCCGCTGGTTCGTGTCGAAAGAAAAACAATAGATTTTCCGTCATTCGTCCAATCAATAACACCGTCCGATCCGGCATGATATGTAACCCGACGCGGCACGCCGCCATTTGCATTCATTACAAAAACGTCAGTATTACCATCATATTGTCCGGTAAACGCAACCCAATTACCATCCGGCGAAAAACGCGGACTTGTTTCTATTCCCGTCCCACTCGTCAGACGCACAGCCGTTCCGCCCGCCCGTGGAACTTTCCACAGATCACCGCCAAACGAAAAAATTATGTGACTGTTATTCATCGTCGGTTGACGAAAAAGCATCGGCTTTTCGCTCTGTGCGAACAAAGTTCCGGTGGTAATTAGCAAAAATAAAAAAATATTAACAGCGAAAGATCTCATCAATTATGCTCCTGTTCAAGTATTTGAAAATTGCGTTTATTTAACTTTAAATTGTTGTTTGAAAAAAAGGCTTGCCTAAAACTTAAAACACTTGCTGTTTCAAATCAAACTAATTTGAATTTTTATACGGTATTTGTTGCAAAAAAGTTTGTTAATTCTCCGACAAAATTTTAAATTGGCAAAACTGCTGCTTATTCAACTATAATTTATAAAATTAATGATGAGCGAAACAATACCACAATCGAAATGGTTATTTTCCAGAGAAGTTGATCTGTCTGTTTTTCTCGGAAGTGCAATTGTGTCGCTTTTGCTTTTGGCGATCGGTTGGCAGTTCGGATTTTTGAATGCGGAAACACCCGATTGGA
>JBGTHN010000731.1:0-2764 GCA_041746235.1 Pyrinomonadaceae bacterium
TGATAAATTCGGCAACGCTGGAGATACTTCGGTGCTTTCGGCTTTTGTCCCGTAAAAATATCGGCAGGAGCAATTTTGAAACCCCTCTAGCAGTCAGGGCTGGCTTTTAATCCGTACTCGTTGTGCTTTCCGAGTAATGGACAGTGGAAATTTGTGTTGAAACGTTCTTTTAGATTTAGGAGATAGAATGATGAAATTATCGAAAATTATTTTGGGCTTATCCGTGACGTTGGTTGTTTGCTTGTTCGCTCCATCAACGGCTTTTTGCCAAACGGAAAAATTGGGTATTGTCCGATATACAGCCCCGCAAGGCATGGCAAAAACGCCTAAGGAAAACGTAGTTGCATTTAGTGAGCTTAATCAGACGACCGGAAAATATTGCATTATTACGCTCTACGGGGCAACCCCCGGCACCGGAAACCCAACTTCTGATTTTGCGCGTGAATGGAAAAATCTGGTCGTCAACAATATGAAGGCGGAAGCAAATCCGACAACCGACACCCAAACGCGCGATGGTTGGACCGCAATCTCGGGCGGTGGAGAGGTCGAAACGGAAGTCGGCAAAGCAGTCGGTTTTCTGAGCGTTATCAGCGGATTTGGCAAAACTATCAGTATTCTCGCCGTTTTTAATGATCCGGCGTATGCCACACAGATTGACGCTTTTACCGCCTCGATAGACTTGGACAAAGTTACCGCCCCCGCAAATACTACGACCGCAAGTAATACAACTTCAAACGGCCAACCGACCTTCGATAGCGACGGAAACCTTATCATCCCGCAGCCTACGCGACAGCTAACAACTGCCGATCTTGCCGGTGTGTGGATCGATGGTCCGAATCGCATGACGACGGAGTATGTCTATAGCAGCAGCGGCAAAAGTGCGGGGCGGGACACGACCGCCTTTGAGGTCAAGACGACATTCAAGAGCGATAGCACATACAGCAGTTTTTTTAATTCAGTGCGAAAAAAGTATGAGACCGAAAGCGACACAAAGACCGGACCCTACTCGATCAACGGACTTCTGCTCTCTATCCAGGGAACAGGCTACTCTGGAAAAACTATCACAATCACAAAATGGGTTATTCGCGGTTGGTTGGAACTGCCTTCGATGACCGTCTTAGAACTTGCCGGCCCGTGGTATGACAATGCAGAAATTCCCGAGGTCAATTTCACAGACTTTGGTCCGGACAGCAAATACCGGGGCGTGACAAGATGGATTCGCCTGAAATGATAGTCTGACCGTGTAACCTCTGAAAACCATTCGCGGACGGAGAGGCGGTTTCCACAATTGAAATAAATTCTCGATTAAACCTTGTCATTTTCAATCTCGACAGGTAAAATTGATTTTTAAGTAAAGATTCGATAAATTGGATCTTTGGAAATTATTTATTAGGAGATTACTAATCAATGTCAGCAGTTGCAGCACCAAGCGTGGAAATTAACATATCGGCAAACGCCGCGGTAGAAATTAAAAAGTTTATGGAAAGCGAAGACGATCTTCCGGAAACAGCCGGGCTTCGCGTTCGCGTCGTTCCGGGCGGATGTTCGGGATTCCAGTATAGTTTGAATATCGAAGAAGAATCGCGTCAGGGAGATTTTATCGTTGATCAATTGGGAGTTCGCCTTTTTGTCGATATGTTCAGCGCGCAATATCTTAACGGAATCACGGTCGATTACACATCAAATATGATGGGTTCTGGATTTACTTTTGAAAATCCGAATGCGACCGGCGGCTGTGGCTGCGGAACTTCTTTTTCGGCTTAATTTCAGCTGAATCTTTTACAAATATGCCTTTTGGTTTTTGTTTACGGATCGAGAGGCATTTTTACGTTTGCATGTTGTGTTTTTGTGGAAACCAGACTTTATTGACTCTTTCTATTTAATATCCAAGACAACTAAGGACGGTAGAGGAAGGCGGAGAATTTGGCGGGCTCAAAACTCTTGAAAATAGAGTTTTGAGCCTTGGGAATTTGACGTTTTTACTGCAATCAAAAAGAAAAACCTTGCCAAAACATACCCTTTCCGGGTTAAACTAGGTTTGGAGCTTGCAATTCCACATCTTTAAAGCGACACTTTTACTCGACTAAGGTCGAAATAATCAAAAAAATTCAAGAAGTTTGAGTTCAAAAAATCTGAAGCATTTTTGGACAGGAGCACAGTTTTGGGTTTTTTATTGCGCAGTTTGATTTTCGTTGGCGATGCTTCAGTAGCCGCAATTTTCAATTTTTAGGTAGGAGTTTGGTTAATGTCTTTTAGAAGAGTTTTTGGTTTTTCATTGTGTTTATTGATTTGCATTTCGGTTTTCTCTAGCAACGCGCTTGGTCAAGATCGTGAACGCGTTGTTACAAACAAAGAATCTCGACCGACAGAAACTCAAAAGACACCTACCAAAACCGTTCAAAGACCGACACTGACCAATCAAATAGTTGTCCAAAACTCACCATCTTTAGTAAAGAAAACCGGTTCATCACAGCCAACCGGCGCGATTCCGATTCATGCTTCGAAAAATGCGTTCGGCGTTTCACCGGTTATGAAATCGCAGATGATGAGTTCGATCAGTTCCAAGCTTGGACTTCCTTATCTTTACGGTTCGACTGGACCGAACAGATTCGATTGTTCGGGACTTGTCTGGACAATTTTTAACGAATCGGGAGTTAATTTTGAACGCGGCAGCGCGAGAACTTTTTGGTCGCAGTTCGAACCGGTCGAAGAAAGCGAACGCTACAAATTCGGAACGCTCGTATTTTTCAATAATTTGGGACAT
>JBGTHN010000732.1:0-5338 GCA_041746235.1 Pyrinomonadaceae bacterium
TGCACGATTCACTTTCGCAAACGGTCGAAAATTGCGTTAGTCAGGGAATTGTCATCGTTTGTGCCGTCGGAAATGCCGGACATCTGCCGAATCATCCCGTTTTTCCGCCCGCAAGTTCGCCATCTTGCATTGCCGTCGGAGGTCTCGACGACAAAAATTCGATAGATCGTTCTAAACGCGGAATGTATCGTTCATCTTATGGACCAACGCTCGACGGTTTGCAAAAACCCGAAGTTATCGCACCTTCGATCTGGGTTCCTGCTCCGATCTTGCCCGGCACACCGACGGCACAGGCAGTCGAATTTCTTGAAAATCTTGATAAAGCAAGCGATGAGGAATTGTACGATCTGATCGAAGAAAATCAAGGAATTGACGATGATCTGGATGCAGCGGTTGATCGTCCCGTCCATTCAATTCGGCAAATTATAACGCTTAAACGTCGTATGGAAAATGTCATCACAAAGCATTACAAATACGTTGACGGCACATCATTTTCCGCACCGATAGTTTCAAGCGTGGTCGCTCAAATGTTCGAAGCAAATCCATATCTAACCCCGCAACAGATCAAACGAATCCTCATCAGCACCGCCGAACGTCTGCCGCATTATGAAGTCGATAGACAAGGCTGGGGCGTAATTGACCCGCGAAAGGCGATCGAGATGGCAATTTCTTTTGGAAGGGATTAAAAGAAAGGTATAAATCCTTATTTATATTTGGATCGAGACTTTTGCGACAGATATGTCTAATGCTCCATTACACTCGTGTAATGGAGCATTTCGCTCGTGTAATGGAACATTTGACAAGCGTGATGAAGCATTACGCTCGTGTGATGAAGTATTACGCTCGTGTGATGAAGTATTACGCTTGTCTGATGGAGCATTTGACGAGCGAGATGGAACATTTGACGAGCTAGATGGAGTATTTGACGAGCTAGATGGAACATTTGACGAGTGTAATGCTCCATCAGACTCGTCAAAAATAGCTTTAAATCATTGCAGAGGGAAAAATGTTTGCTGTAATGCTTAGTTCACAAAATTATAAATAACAGTTCCGACGGCTTTAACATTTTGACCGCTGACGCTGACGGGTTTGAATTTTGAACGCTTGGCGGCGGTTTCTGCTGATTTGCGTAAAAGCGGATGACCGCTTGTTGCATTTGCCGCAACGACATTTCCACTCTCATCAACCGTTACATTGACCAGAACTCTGCCCGAAGCCTTTGCTTGTCTTGCGTCTGAAGTATAAGCCGGACTTGGTAATACTAACGCACGTCCGTTTATTGTCCCGACATCAACGGGACGTTTTATATTGGCGAGCGGTGGTTCCGATGGGGTAGTCGCAGGGGATTTAACCGGCGGCGGTGGCGGTTTAACAGGTGGAGTAGTTGGTTTTGGTGAATTAGTTGGTTTTGGTGAAGAAGTTGGACTTGGCGAAGCAGTCGGACTTGGTGAAGCAGTCGGACTTGGCGAATCAGTTGGACTTGGTGAAGCAGTCGGAGTTGGCGTTGGCGTTTTTGTTGGTGTCGGTGTTTTGGTGTTGAAATCTAAATTTGTATTCAGATTACTATTGTCATTTATATTTGAATTTGAATTTAGATTATAGTCTCCGAGATTAAAGTTATCATTGGCATTCAAATCGGCATTGATATTGATGTTGTCATTTATGTTCAAATTGGAGTTGGCATCATCTTTTCCCTGACTGTTCATATAAGACCAAATACCCAAGGCACCGGCGATTACGGCAATCGTTCCGAAGATCGTCATCACAACGATCAATGCTGTATTCGATTTCTTGAGCGGTTCCATCGGAGGAATAACGGCGGATTTCGGACGAATAGTTTGTTCTTTTTTGTCTTTCGCCGTTGATATCACGATTCGTTTGGAATCTTCCTTACGGCTTTCTGTCGAATCGAAATCATCAGGTTGCTGAGCAACAGAAGAAGTTTCCGGCTTTTTGCGTCGGATGATCGTTTCCGCACCGTCTTCCACGTCATTCGATGATTCGCTCGGCAGGTTATCTGTAAATGTCGGTTTTTTGTCTTCAACCAAAGGTGTTCCATCTTTTGTGCAGAAAAGTATGATATCTTCGTCGAATTCAGTCTGGCAAGTAGGGCAGTATTTCATAGTTTAATTGTATGTTTGCGATTGCTATTTGTTATAAAAATGAATTTAAAATATCTATTGCACCCATTTTAACATTATTTGTAATAAATCAGCTAACGAACAGGTTATTGAAAGTTATAAACAATTACGCCGGAAACCTCCACAGCTTGTCCGCTTAAATTGGTTGGGGAAAATCTGGAATTACGAGCCGCTGAAACGGCAGATGCACGAAGCAGAGGATGTCCGCTGACCGCACTTGCGGAAATAACTTTCCCCGATTTATCTATCACAACAGCAACATTAACCGAGCCTTTGATATTAGCGGCTCTGGCGGTTGCCGGATAAGCGGGTTTTGGTAAATAGGTGGCTTTTCCATTAACAACTCCGCCAGCAATTCTACTAGGAACATTTGGTCTGGTTGATTGAGTAGTTGGGGTTTGTGTTCGTAATGGCGGAGGCGGTGAAGGTGGATCATCGTCATCAGGCATTGAAGTTGTTCTATTAGTCGAATTAGTTTTGTCGTCTTTTTGGTTTTTGTTTGGTGTTGGAGTCGGAGTTTTTTCTTTGTTTTTTTCGTCGTCTTTTGTTTTGTTGGCTTTGTCGGCATTAACGGAAGTTTCATCTTCGGAGTTTGTAGTATTATTCTGGTCTTCCGCGTTACCGATTGTTAGATCGTTTTGTTGATCTTCATCCGATGAATTCGGGGCTGATCCATTTTCCGAATTTGTATTCGCCGATGCAACTTCGCCCTTTTCTTGACTTAACATAAAAAGATAAACACCGCCGATAACCGTTCCAAGCAAAAGAATGCCGAAAAGAGCAAGTCCACCAATGATAAGTCCCATACTTGATCTGCTTTTTTCCGGTTGAACTTGATATTCGTCTTCCGAAGTTTGCCCTTGATCTATCGGAATGTTTGCGGCGGCAAATGCGTTTTCATTTGCGGGATTTTGTTGTTCATAATTTGCAGAAGAAGAAGATTCCTGTTGTTGCCATTGTGCCGCAGGTGTTTCGCTCTGCCATTCTTCGGTTGGCTGTTGGAAAGATTCTTCTTCGGTTATAGGAGTTACTTGCTCGAATGATGGCGTATTCATCATTGCAATTGTTTCGTCTTCAACCGAAGATTTGCCGGTTCTAAAAACTGTTTCCTGTTCGTCCTCAACGGAATTGTCTGATTCTTGAAAAACTTCAAGTGTAGTTCCGTCTTTAAGACAAAAATTGTATATATCTTTATATTCAGTTTTACATTGTGGACAAAATTTCATCACTTACTCCTTTTCAAAAACAAAAGACTTTGTTAATTTTACCATTCGGCAAATTGTGCCAAGATTTTAGCATTTATTTTCTCTATAAAGAAATAATTCACAGTAATATGACGGATTTTAATCATTTTATCGCCGGACGGATTCATAGAATTCCCGTTTCCGGTATTCGCAGATTTTTTGGTATCGCAGAAAAAATGCCCGATGTTATTTCGCTTTGCATTGGTGAACCGGATTTTCCAACGCCCGCTCCGATTGCCAAAGCGGGTTTTGATTCGGTTTATGATAAACCGATCGGTTACACGGCAAATTCAGGCTTGCTCGAATTACGCATAAAACTCGCCGAACATCTCGAAAGACTTTACGGTGTTTTATACAATCCCGACAACGAAATTGTTGTCACCGTTGGAGTAAGCGAAGCTGTTAAGTGTGTTTTTACGGCAATTTGCGAAAAAGGCGATGAAATAATTATTCCCGAACCGTGTTTTGTTTCCTACAAACCCGAAGTGCTTTTTGCAGGCGGAACTCCCGTAACCGTCGAATGCAAAGCAGAAAATGATTTTGAACCGTTAGCAGAACAAATCCGCGAAAAGATCACCGATAAAACCAAAGCAATTTTCCTCGGATTTCCAAACAATCCGACAGGTGCAGTTTTAACTTATAAAAACGCAGTCGCTATTGCCGATCTTGCGGTTGAACACGATCTATTAATTATCTCCGACGAGATCTATGACCGTTTGGTTTATGGCACGGAACATATTTGTATGTCCGCTCTACCAAATATGAAAGATCGAACGATTTTGCTCGGCGGATTTTCCAAAGATTACGCAATGCCGGGTTGGCGTGTCGGATATATGTGTGCCAATCCCGAATTGATGACAGCATTTTCAAAAGTTCATCAATATCTCGTGATGTCCGCTCCGACAATTTCGCAATACGCTGCCCTTGCCGCTCTTGAGATCGGCGAACCTTTCGTCCAAGAAATGCACGAAAAATACGATCGCCGCCGCAAATTCTTAGTTTCATCTTTAAATGAAATGGGCTTAACCTGCTTCGAGCCAAAAGGTGCATTCTACGCTTTCCCTGATGTTTCAAGCACAGGAATGGACGGCGATGAATTCGCTCAAAAACTTTTAGCCGAGAAAAAAGTCGCCGTCATTCCCGGAAGTGGTTTCGGAAAAGCAGGAAAAAATCACGTCCGCATCGCTTATTGCAAATCTTATGAAGAAATAGAAATTGCTATCGGGAAAATGCGGGAATTTGTGGATGGAATCTAAACAATAAATAAGAAACAACGAAGAAAATTATGAAAAATTCAAATGCGAAAATAAAATTATCTCATTTACTATTTATTTTTGGAGTTTTCATTTTTTTACAAATATCCGTTCAAGCCCAAACCGATAGATTTACTTTTTGCCACGAAAAGAAGTTGTGGTTAATAAATGGAGATCAAACTGTTTCTATTGGAAAATGCGAGAATGAAGGCGAAGCTACACCTATTATTTTGAAGGATTCTCAAGACAAAAGTGAATTGAGCAAGCGAGAACGTGAAATCAATGTTCAGTTAAAGAAAATCTCAAAAAAGAAATTCCAAACGCTTCATATAGAAAACTCAGAGATCAAGTTTGCTGAAAAAACATTCAAGGAAGAGTTTGGAAAAATTACGCTTTACAAAAACCGGATGCCAAAATTTGTGAAGTCATTTTTCAAGCCGATTAAAGGAGTAATTATCACAAGTGGAACTTTAAGAACCGGAGATTCAAAAATACCGGACTATTATGAAGAAACTGATAGATATGTCATAGAAATTTCAGATAAAAATATGACAATTGGAGAACTTCTTGAAAAATTAAAAGAAACTGAAAGAAAACGAATTACAGGAACCGAAATGGAGTGGATTCTAAAAATAAAATTGCCGGATAGTTATTTTCTTGAGACATCTGATACTAAACAAAAATTAGACGAAACGAAAAC
>JBGTHN010000733.1:0-4424 GCA_041746235.1 Pyrinomonadaceae bacterium
ATGCACGATAAACTATCTGTTTGCCATCGGGCGAGAAAAACGGTCCGCCGTCGTAACCGAGTGCGTCGGTCAGACGTTTGACGTTTTTACCATTTTTGTCCATTACGTATATGTCCAGATCACCGTCGCGGGTTGATGTGAAAACGATCTTTTTGCCATCGGGCGAAACTGTCGCTTCGGCATCGTAACCCGGAGTTTTGGTCAATTGTTTAACTTTTGAACCGTCGGCTTTTGCCGTGAAAATGTCATAGTCGGGATATATTCCCCAAACGTAACCTTTTGAGAAATCAGGGTTTGCCGGACATTCTTTATTGCCGAGATGTGTCGAACCGTAAAGAATACCTTTGTTCTTGTTGTAAAAATAAGAACAGGTTGTGCGTCCCATTCCAGTCGAAACCATTTTTACATCAGAACCGTCAATGTTCATCATATAAATTTGGTCGCAACCGCGTCCGTCGCGTTTTGATTGGAAAACTAATTTTTTTCCGTCCGATGAAAAGTATGCTTCAGCATTTTCGCCGCCGAAGGTTAATTGTTTAATGTTTTGCAGATGACCTTCGCCTTCAAAACTTAATTTGTTGTCTTGAGCGAAAATGCTTACTGTTAAAACTAAAATAGTGGTAAAAAAAGCTAAAAATTTCATATTATTTTGATATAATCTGTGTAATGATATAATCGTAACATTTTATTAGTCATTTTTAGGAATGGCAAAAAATGAAAAACTTCTGTGAAATACATTCGTAAAACTTATATACGTATGGAATTATAAAATAGATGCGTAACCGTCTAAAAACTTTGCTACATTATTTTGCATCTAAAAAAGCATTTTTGACGAATTAAAAAGAACGATGACCTTTGAAACGAACCAAGATGTGCTGAATTGGTATGAGAATCAACCTCGTGCCTTAACTAAAGAATTTATTGATGAAATTCCGTGGGAAGAAGTGAAAAATCATCAGTTTGATGAACGCTTTGTTCCCGTGTTGATCTATATGCGTGATATAGAGATTTTGACGGATATGTATCATCAGGAACTTCTGCAAACGCCGACCGGAAAAGACCCCGTTATCAGTAAGTTTATGGAGCGTTGGGGACTTGAGGAGATAACTCACGGCGAACTTATAAATAGATTTTTGAATGAAGCGGGATTTGAAACGCCTGATAAATGGAAAGAAGAAGTTACGAAAAGCGTCTCAAATTTTTATCATTTTTATACGCGAATTTTTACGACATTAACAAATTGCGTCGGCAAAAGTTTTACGGCAACGCATATGGCTTACGGCACGATCAACGAAATGTGTGCGGCTCAGGCTTATCGCCGTTTGATCGAACTTGCCGATCATCCTGTTTTGACACATATATTAAAAGGAATTATTCGCGAAGAATCTGTTCACACACAGTTTTATCACAGCGTTGCGAGACTTGAATTAGAAAAAAGCGATTTTTCAAAGCAGATCGCACGATTTATTGTAAAAACATTTTGGCGACCTGTCGGAAGCGGTGCAAGACCGGAAGATTTAAATCATTACACGATCGCAACACTTTTTGGTGATGAAACAGGAATTAAATGGATCGATCGTCTTGTAACACAAAAAATGCAGACTCTACCCGGATTGGATGGAATTACAAAAGTTACAGATCAAATTGCCGCAATCGGACAAAAGACCAATACAGATGAGTTTGTTTTAGTCCAAGCGTAAAATGTCTTTAAAGTTTGAATTAAAATAATCATCGGCGAACGTAGATTTTATATGTATATTTGATTTCTTTTTTACCGCTTGGAATGGTTAAATTCCATTTGATTCGTGAATTTGGATTAATCGCTTGCAGGTTTAAACCTTCTCTCGAAAATTTTCCGCCGTCGCTCGTCGAGATCATTTCACCAACAAGTTTTCTATTCAAAACAAGTTCGATCGGTTCTTTTTTGATATTACGAATGCTGATCGTTCCTTCAACTGTTACCAAATCAAAAGTATAATTGCTATTGTCATATCTCAGAGTGGTTTGCTCACGGGATTTTTCTTCTAAAGTGTGTGTACCGACGACTTCTGTGGCGGGCGTTACACGCAAAATGTTTTCGCCGCCAATCGGTGTAAATGTGAGCATATCTTGTCCGAGCGGTTTCCATTCTCGAAAACTCAAAGCCGGTGCTGTTGTCCAAGGCATTCCCGTTTCATTTTTTAAATGTAGAGCATACCAAATTTTATCTGAAAGGTTCTGTACTAAAGGGACGGCAGTAGAATTTCTTCCATAATCGAGATAACGCTGTTGCGTATTTGGCAAATCTTCCAAACTCCATTCAAAAACTTCGCTGGCGGGAACGGTCAAAGAAAATAAGCGAAGACTTGCACGTTCATTTTTTTTGAGGTTAATTTGGTTTGTTTGATATAGATAGAGTTGTTCTGCCGAAAACGAATTGGTTTGTTCTTCACCTGAAACAGTTGGTGAACCGTCAGTTGAGTTTAAAGAATCTTCCGTTGAAGCAACTTGCGACATTATTGCGTTTGAAAAAGAATCACGTCTTCCGCTTCCTGCACCTGAATTAAAATAACTGGAAACTCCTGCAAAAGCCGTGTTCATTGAAAGCGGCGAGATTGTTTCCTGAAACAGAAAATGCGGAACTCCGACGACAAAAAAGACTTCGGAGTCTTTCAAATCGGCTAATTCATTGATGAGCATCGCTTCGAGTTCGAGTTTGACTTCCTTAACGGGACTTCCTTTTACTTCAACACGATATGCGGGAATCCAACGAATTCCACGTTCTAATGCGGCGATTCCAAGATTGATATTATTTCCGTCTTTTGCACCTTCAACTTTAATTTTCAGACGGTTTTCTTTGACGATTTTGGGTTTAGAATAGTTTGGATTTCCGAGAATTTCTAAATTTCTAATCGAACCCAGAGGAAAAAACATAACGCCCGTTTCGGTTTTCAGAATAATTGTAATATCGGTATTTCCCGCAAGGTTTTCAAATTTTCGGTTTGTTGAAAGAATTTCGTAAGTTCCTTCGTATGTTTTGCTGTTGTTGTAAGAATCAATAAAACGAATTCTTGAACCTTCATTGGCGATGAGGATTTCGGATAAATTCGTTACACGCGTCGTTTCCCGCTTTTCAAACTCGGTTGTAAGAAGTTGTGTAACTTTTATATTTTGTGTTGTTGAATATCCCCAAACCGTGCCGAGAACGCCGATTGGAGCATTTTGCGAATAAGCCCAACCGTCTTGCACTTTTGTTTCGCCTTCCCGATATGTAAAGGCATAACCGTTTTTGAAAACTGCGACTCGTTTTATCTCAGGCGAGAATGAATTAACTTCTTGCGAAAAGATAAATGTTTGGTTCACGAATAAAAGTATCGTCAATAAAGCTAGTTTTTTCATATGTTTAGCAGATGTGTTTAAGATATTATTTGGGTGCATCAAAGTAAAAAGAAGTTGCTTTTCTGACAAAAAGTAACTTCTTTTTAAACATCTATTTAATTGTGTGAACGTTTGCTATCCGTTGTTCTTGCAAAATTCATCCATAAACTCAACTAAAGTTTCAACGCCATCTTTCGGGAATGCGTTGTAGATCGAAGCACGAATTCCGCCGACGCTTCTGTGACCTTTTAAACCGTTCAAACCACTTGCAGTTGCTTCATCCGCAAATTGTTTTTCGAGTTCCGCATTTGGCAAATTAAACGTAACATTCATCAATGAACGTGCGTTTTTGTCGGCGTGTCCTTTATAGAATCCGTCGCTTGCATCAATTGCATCGTAGAGAATTTTTGCTTTCGCTTCATTTTTCTCTCCCATCGCCGAAATTCCGCCTTGATCGTCGAGCCATTGGCAAACAAGATCAATTATATAAATTCCCCAGGTGTTTGGTGTGTTGAGCATCGAATCTTTGCTGGCGATCGCTCGATAATCCAATAATTTGTGCTGATTTTCGGGAACTTTTTCTAACATATCATCACGTATAATTACAAGCGTTACGCCGCTCGGTCCGATATTTTTTTGAGCTCCGGCATAGATCAAAGCGTATTTTTCCACATCAATCGGTTTGGAAAGGATATTTGAGGACATATCGCAAATAACGGGAATTCCACCACCATCTAATTCACGTTTAAACTCAACGCCTTCAATAGTTTCGTTTGAAGTATAATGGATATATTGAGTGTTTTCGCTGAATGTTAATTCGTCGTCGCTCGGCACAGATTTAAATCCTGAATCTTCGGAATTATAGATCGCTACAGCATTTCCTTCGCGGTTTGCTTCCTTCAAAGCCAACTTACCCCACGCACCTGTAACTATGTAATCAGCAGTTTCTGTCTCGCCGAGGAAATTTATCGGAATCATTGAAAATTGCAGAGTCGCTCCGCCTTGCAAAAATAAAATCTGGTAGTTATTGGGAATATTTAGATGTTTGCGAAGACCTGCTTTGGCAC
>JBGTHN010000734.1:0-3549 GCA_041746235.1 Pyrinomonadaceae bacterium
AATCTTTTGCGAGAAAATGGAATAGACGATACACTTGTAGTCGTCGGCGGAATTGTTCCGCAAGAAGACGTTGTTACCTTAAAAGAGCAAGGTGTTTCGGAAATTTTTCTACCCGGAACCTCTACCGAAGATATTGTTGAATTCCTAAAAAACAACGTCAGACAGGAAAGTTAATAGAAAAAGATTTACATTAAACAAACCAAAGATTTATAATAAATATCGGAACAAAATTTCTACTTTGTTCCGATATTTTGATTTCCACATTTCTAAAAAACTCTCGATTAATCATTAAAAATCAATTTTATGTCAAAACGAATTCTATTAAACGCAATAGTTTTGTGTGCCTTTTTCCTAGTATTTTCTTCAAATACAAAAGCACAACAAAATAACATCGCAACAAAAACAGTAAAAGCAACTGCAAAAACAGGCGTAGTTATTGTGGGAAAATCTGCACAATTTACATATAAAGCGGCTAAATTCACAACAAAAAAAGTTGCCAAACCAATTATCGTAAAATCTGCACCAAAAGTTGGAAAGTTTATGTTAAACCAATCCGGTAAACTGATTAAATCATCATTCCCCGTTGCTAAAAAATTATTTATCAAATACGTAAAATATAAATTCAGTCCTTAAATTCAAAAATTGATTCCCAATTATATTCAAGCTTGGCACGATAGATGCGTTACATATAGCTAAATAGTTATTTCAATAAGGAAGGATCAATATTATGAACTATAAAAAACTAAATTGTATTGCAATGTTGCTCGGAATCGTATTTTTTTCATACAGTTTAATGAATGCACAAGTTGTTGATACAGTTAAAAAAGCGGCGAAAGTTACCAAAAAGGCAACTGTAAAAACAGCGAAGAAAACCGCTGATGTGGCAACAGATGTGGCTGAGGGAACAAAAGATGTTACTGTAAAAGCTGCAAATAAAACTGCTGATGTGGCAACTGATATTGGTGAAGAAACAGTTGATACAACTAAGAAAACTTACGACAAAACCGATGATGTAGTAGTAGATTCAGCTAAAACCACTGTTAAAAAAGCTAACGAGACAGTTAATGCAGGTGAATATATAACTGTTACAGTTTGGGATGGAACAAAATGGACTTCTAAAAAAATTAAAAAAGGAACTTTTAAAGGAGTCAAAAAGACTGAAAAAGGATTAGATATTGTTGGTGAAGAAGTTGAAGAAGTAATAAATTAAATTACTTCACACAGTTTTGTTCTAAACTGCGGAGTATTTGATTGATTTTATTTAATGCTGGCTTTTATGTAGATTATTGAATTGTTTTCAAAAATTTAAGAAGCAAAGCATTCAAAACATTATTCATCAATACTTAGAACCTTTTCAACTTAAAGTTTAAAGTACAAAGATAGAAATTTTAGGAGGATTATTATGATACGCAAAGGATTTATAGTTTTTAGCATATTTTTCGGATTAATATTATTTTCTTACAGTTCGACTGATGCACAAGTAGTTAGTGGAATCAAAAAAGGCTCGAAAGCGACTGCCTCAGGAATTAAAAAAGGTTCAAAAGCAACAGCTTCGGGAGTCAAGAAAGGTTCTAAAGCAACTGCTTCGGGAGTTAAAAAAGGTTCAAAAGCAACTTATAAAGGTGGACGTTGGGTTGTTCGCAAAACTTGGAACGGTTCAAAATGGGTATATCGCAAGGTATTTGTGAGAAAGAAAAAAGTTCGCAGATTATAATTAAGACTATTTTTTTTATAAAAAGATGAAACGGTCAGCAACTTCTTTTAGAATGTCTGTTGACCGTTTCATCTTTTTGTTTTTTAATTAAATACAATGAAAGAAAAAGTAAGAATAGCCGGCGGACAAGGTTTTTGGGGAGATATGTTATCTGCTCCGATTGACCAAGTTCGCAGAGGACCGATTGATTATTTAATGTTGGATTATCTGGCGGAAGTTACGATGTCCATTATGCAAAAACAACGTGCAAGAAATCCCGAAGCCGGATACGCACGCGATTTTGTTTCACTCATCGAAGAAATTTTGCCTGATTGCGTTGAAAAAGATATAAAGGTTTTATCAAATGCAGGCGGCGTAAATGTAATGGGCTGTGCTGAAGCAATTCGTGACGTTGCCCAAAAACTTGGTCATCAAGGCGTGAAAATAGGCGTAATTACTGGCGATGATGTAATGCCGCGTTTATCGGAATTCCTTGATAAAGGCGTTGAGATAAACAATATGGACACGGGCGAACCGCTTTCCGATATACTCGACCAAGTCCAATCAGCAAACGTCTATCTTGGTGCTTCGCCGATCGTCGAAGCACTTGATCAAGATGCGAGAATAATTGTTGGTGGACGACTGACCGATACAGGTTTGACGCTTGCGCCGATAATGCACGAATTTGGCTGGTCATTTGATAACTGGGATCAAGTCGCCATCGGAACGATTGCCGGACACATCATCGAATGCGGCGGACAATGTTCGGGTGGAAATTGTCAGTTCGATTGGCAAAATATTCCCGACCTCGAAGACATCGGTTTCCCGATCATCGAAGCATATCCAAATGGTGAATTCGTTGTAACAAAACACGAGAACACGGGTGGAATCGTCAGTATTCCATCGGTTAAAGAACAACTTTTGTATGAAATGGGCGACCCGCACGAATATATTACTCCTGATGTTGTCGCTGATTTTACAACAATAAATTTAAGTGATGACGGCAACAATCGTGTTCGTGTCAAAGGAATCAAAGGAAATCCGAAAACAGATTTTTACAAAGTTTCGATCGCATATTCGGCAGGTTGGAAATCCGTCGGAACGCTGGTTTATTCATATCCCGACGCTTATGAAAAAGCTAAAGCCGCCGATAGAATTTTGCGAAAACGACTTGAAAAATTAGGTCTGGAATTTGATGTAATTTTGACCGAATTTGTCGGAGTAAATGCTACACACGGACATCTTTCAGGTGAGCCTTCGAAGGATATTCCCGAAGTTCAATTGCGTGTCGGCGTTCGCGGACAAGATAGAAATGCAGTTGAAAGATTTACAAAAGAAATTGCCCCGCTTATTTTAACAGGACCTCCGGCTGTTACAGGTTTTGCCGGTGGTCGTCCGAAAGTAGAGGAAATTATGGCGTATTTCCCTGCTTTGATACCGAAGAATTTGATTGAAACAAAAGTTGAGATAATCGAAGCGTGAGCGAAAAAATAGACATTTGGGAAATAATTGAATCAAAGGAAATTGTCGATTGCCGGGTTTTCAAAGTCCGTGAAGATATTTCGATAAATTCACAAACTAATAAGACAGCAAAATTTTACGTCGTTGAAAATCCTGATTGGGTCAACATAATCGCTTTAACAAAAGATGAAAAGATTGTTTTGATCGAACAATATCGTCAAGGTGCAGGTGAGATCACTTTGGAAATTCCGGGTGGAATGGTTGATAAAGGCGAAGAACCGATAAATTGTGCGAGACGCGAACTGCTTGAAGAAACAGGTTATAAAGCAAGCGAAATGATCTATCTCGGAAAATCACGACCGAATCCGGCGATTCAATCAAATTGGATATATTTC
>JBGTHN010000735.1:0-11693 GCA_041746235.1 Pyrinomonadaceae bacterium
CAAGCCGCAATTGAACTGGTTGATTACAATTTGCCGGATGACTATTGGACGAATTATGGCGTAAATGTTCGCAAATTATCCGAAGCCGAACTTGCCAATGCCGGAAAAAAATTCGTGCGTCCCGATGAGATCATCTGGATAATCGTCGGCGATCTGAGCAAGATCGAAAAAGGCGTGCGTGAATTGAATTACGGCGAGATAATCAAACTCGATGCCGATGGAAATGTAATGAAATAACAATGTGAGTAGTTAAACTAACATTGTGAGTTGAGCTACTAACATTGTGAGTTGAGCTACTGACGCTGTGAGTTGACCAACTAACGCTGTGAGTGACTCAACTCACAGCGTTTTTTCATTAAAAACACTTGTAAAAATGTAAAATCGCGGAATATTTACTTCAAATATTCCGCTTTTTTCGTTTAAAAAGAATTTAAAAGAATCTTTTCAAAAAAAAATTTCAACATTTGAATCCGTTTACTTAATTCTTGCGAATACAGGTTCTAGTAACACATTTCTATTTTAGGAAAACATTCAGAAAATTATTTTACGGGTTAAAAAACACTCTTAACCTTTGATTTCTATCAAATGATTCCCGAAGAAAGAATGTTCAATTTATTTTATTAGAAGTCTTAGGAGGATTCAAAATTATGAAGCGAAAAATTAGTTGGCAAAAACTATTTGCCGTACCATTTCTTTTAGGTTTATTTATTTTCGCAGGAGTTTCGGAAGCTAGTGCCGTTCAAGTTTACGGCGTAACTTCAACAAACGAACTCGTGCGTTTTAGTGCAGGAAATTTAGGAACAGTAACCACTGTTGGACCGATCACGGGATTGCAGGGTGGTGAAACTATTAAAGGTATTGATTTTCGACCGGCAACCGGACAACTTTATGCTCTCGGTAGTACCAGTCGTCTCTATACCATCAACAAAAAAACCGGGGCGGCAACTATTGTCGGAAGTTTGACAACACCTTTGAACGGAACGAACTTTGGTTTCGATTTCAATCCTGTTGCTGACCGTATCAGAATCGTTTCGGATGCCGATCAGGATCTGCGTGCTAATCCGAACAACGGAACAAATGTTGTTGACGGAACACTTGCATACTCAGCGGGCGATCCGAATGCAGGACAGAATCCGAACATTGTCGGTGCGGCTTATATCGGTAGTTTTGTGAACACAACTTCAACCGCACTTTATGACGTTGACTCAAATTTAAACATTTTGGTAACACAAAATCCCGCAAATAGTGGAATGCTTCAAACAGTCGGACCACTCGGATTTGATGTTCCCGACGTATTTAGTATTGACCACACGGCGGCGAGCAACGTAGCTTACGCAATGTGGGCGGCAGGCGGAACTGCCAGACTTTACACAGTTAATTTAACGACAGGTGCGGCAACCAATTTGGGAGCGATCGGTAGAAATGATATTACCGATATTTCACTTGAGATCGGTTCATCGGAAGGTTTAACCGCTTATGGTCTAACAAATGATAACCGCATCGTTACATTCAGCACAAAAAATCCGAATGTTGTCACAAACACTGTAACCGTAACAGGTTTGCAAGGTGGCGAAACATTAAAAGGAATTGATCTGCGTCCCGCAACGGGCGAAATTTTTGCCATCGGAACAACTGTTGCCGGAGCAACGGGCAGTTTATATAAAGTTAATCCGCGAACAGGCGTAGCGACATTCGTTGGTGCTTACGATCAAACAACTCTAGGAAACAATTTTGGATTTGATTTTAATCCGACGGTTGACCGTATTCGCACAGTTAGTGAATTAGATATTAATCGCCGAACAAATCCGGCAAACGGAGCAACAATTGCGGACGGAACACTTGCTTATGCAGCAGGCGATCCGAATGCAGCGGCTAATCCGAGCATCGTAGCTGTCGGTTATGAAAACAGTTTCGGCGGAGCAACTACGACAAGATTATTTGATATTGATTCGGACTTAGATATTCTTGCTCAACAAAATCCTGCCAACGCGGGAACGCTTCTGACGGTCGGAGGTTTGACCTGGAACACAAGTGCCGATGCCGGAATGGATATTATTCGCGGAAGCAATCGCATTGTTGCCGCCCTTAATCTGATTGTTGGCGGTTCACCGCAAACAAGATCGGAACTCTACGAAATTGACGCAACAACCGGAGCCGCTGCATTTATCGCACCGATCGGTATCAATGCTCCGATCATCAGTCTTACGGTAACATCACCGACTGCGATCAACCGACTCGATTATATCGGAAATGGAAGTGCAAACTATGTAACATTCCGTCCGAGTAATAATGTCTGGTCGCTTTTGCAGAATGACGGAAACACACAAACATTCCCGTTTGGTATTGCTAATACGGACTTTATTACACCTGCCGATTTTGACGGCGACGGCAAAACAGATATTGCTGTATGGCGTGAAACGAATGGAGTTTGGTATGTCTATCAAAGTTCAACGGCAACAGTCCGATTTGTTCAATTCGGAGCAATTGGCGATGAACCTGTCGCACGAGATTATGATGGCGACGGCAAAGCTGATTTTGCAGTAGTTCGCAGAATTAACGGACAAATGGTTTGGTATGTCCTGAACAGCGTTACAGGCAATTTCACCGCTCAATCATTCGGTTTGGATTCGGACTTTATCGCACCGGGCGATTACGACGGTGACGGACGTTTTGATCTGGCAGTTTTCCGTGAAGAAAATAATGGACAAGGCAGATTCTATATCCTGCAAAGCACCGGCGGATTTACAGCCGTAGATTGGGGCTTAGGAAGTGATCTCGTTGTTCCGGGCGATTATGATGGCGACGGAAAAACAGACTTTGCAGTTGTTCGCACAGGTTCACCTTATACTTGGTATATCCTGCGAACCAGCGATCTCGGAGCAACTATTGTCCCATTTGGAGACAAACCGGATTTCACTGTACAGAACGACTATGATGGTGACGGAAGAACAGATATAGCAGTCTGGAATCCGACAACTATGCAATTCAACGTTCGCAGAAGTTCAAACGGTAGCGTGATACAAACCACATTCGGTCAGAATGGTGACTTTCCAATTGCCAATTACGACACACATTAAAAATTAAATAGCCATTTATCACAGCTTTATTCAAAAAAGATCGAAGCTGTGATAAATGCTCTTCAACATTTGAAGGAGTAAGAAAAAATGAGAAAAAGTATATATGAAAAAAGTTTGGAAATGACTCGCATTTTCCTTGTCTTAACATTGAGTTTTGGCTTGTTGGGAATTCAGGGTTTGGCATCAAGCCACTCCGAAGCACCGCTTATCAGTATGGATAGATTTGCCGATAACACAGACACATACGCATTCCGTAGTGTCGAATCGGGACGCGAAGGTTTTGTAACCTTGATCGCAAATTATGTTCCGTTTCAAGAACCTTCGGGCGGACCTCAGTATTTTCGCTTTGACGATACGGTTTTGTATGAGATCAAAATTGACAATACGGGCGACGGAATCGAAGACGTAGTTTATCAATTCCAATTCAAAACGGAAATTGTTAACGGAAATTCGATCTTAGGAATGGGAGGTGTTAATGAAGATGCCGTCATCAGTTCTTTAACCGACCCTGATTACAATATGCCGCAAAAATATACGGTTACAAGAATTGATACCCGAAACAGACGCGGAAGACTTTTAGGCGGCGGATTTTTTGTTCCACCGGCAAATATCGGACCGAAAGTTACACCGAATTATGAAAATAATTTAGGTTCGCAAGCTGTCTATGGTTTGCCAAATGGCGGAAAAGTTTTCGCCGGACAACGTGATGAGTATTTTTACATAGACGTTGGTAGTATATTCGATGGTTTAAACTTGAACTCGATCGGCGAAAGCGGCGGAATTGATACAACACAAGGTTTTAATGTAAATACGATCGCTATCGAAGTTCCGATTCAAGAAATTACAAAAAACCGCAATGTTCCGGCAAGTTCAACCGCCGATGGAGCAGTTGTCGGTGTTTGGGCAACCGCCAGCCGTCGTTCAACCAGAGTTATTAATGAGGATGGAACACGCGGAAGTTCAGGTGCGTGGAGACAAATTTCGCGTCTTGGAAATCCGCTTGTAAATGAAGTTGTAATTCCTTTGAACTTAAAAGACGCATTCAATTCACTTTCACCGCAAAATGATGCAGTTGCCGCTCCGTTCGTTCTTGATCCGCAACTTGCTCAATTAATGAATGCAGTGTTCGGAATTGACGTTCCGCCAGCACCGCGTAACGACCTTGTTGCAATTTTCGCAACAGGAATTCCCGAAAATGCAATTACCGGACCGGGCTACACGACGTTTCTATCCGACGGAACACCGCACGAATATCTGCGGCTTAATGTTGCACTTCCGATCACACCGATCGCTAGTATGAATCGTTTAGGTTTGCTCGGTGGCGATGTTGCCGGATTCCCGAATGGTCGTCGTCCGTTTGATGACGTAACCGACATCGCACTTCGTGCAGTTGCCGGTGGAACACCATTCACACCTGCACAAAATGTTCCGCCAAACAATATGCTTGGTGATGGCGTGAGTGCAAATCCGGAAGGTCCGCTTCTAACGCGTTTTCCATATTTGTTGACACCAAATCAAGGTAATCAACCGCGTTCATCCAACCAGCAAATTGCCGGTTTTGAAAAACGTGAAGGAATGCCGCCTGTTGTAAATGAAAAAGGACAATTGATTCCTTTTACAAACAAAAAAGGTAGCAAATAAATAACCTTTGACTTGAATCAAGGGCAGAGAAAATTTTCTGTCCTTGATTCACTTGAATGACCTATGAAAAAAGAAAATTTTTTAATTTTAATTCTGTGTGTTCTGGCAATCACTTTTTCCGGTTCTTGTTCTCAACAAAGTTCGATTGCAAGCAAAAAAACTGTTGCGGAAGAAAAGAAAGGAATTCCGACGCTTGCTGATGAAAAGATCAATAAAGCAAAACTTCTGGTTGAAAAATATCCGAACTTATCGAAAAGTCATCTCCAACTTGCAGCGAGTTATCTGCAAAAAGTGCGTGAAACAGGCGACTATTCGATCAATCGAATTGCAGAAGAATCAATTCAAAATGCTTTGAAAATAGAACCTAAAAGTTTTGATGCGAAACTTCTGCAAACTCAAATTTATTTATCCGAACACGAATTTGCCAAAGCCTTAGAGCTTGCTAATGAAATGGATACTTTGCGTCCCGATAATCCGCTTGTTTATGCGGCGAAAACAGATGCTTTAGCCGAGTTGGGCAGATATGACGAAGCGGTTAAAGCGGCACAAAAATTTGTTGACACACGCCCAAATGCCGCATCTTACACACGAGTTGCATATATGCGTTCGCTCCACGGCGATATCGAAGGTGCGATCGAAGCAAGAAACCTCGCAGTCCGTATGGCAGACCCGCAAGACACGGAAAATTATTCGTGGTATTACAGCGAACTCGGCAAAGAATATTTTAACAGCGGAGATTTTGAAAAGGCGGAATTAGCTTTTGATAAAGCTCTGAAAATTCTTCCCGAATATCATTGGGCTTTAGCCGGAAAAGGAAAAACTTTAGCGGCACGAGGCGAATTTCAAAAAGCCGCTGAAATTTATGAAAAGCTCCAAAGCAGAGTTCCTCAAGCAGATCGTGAAATTTTTCTCGGCGATATTTATATGAAAATGGGACGCAAAGCAGATGCGGAAAAAATTTATACGGAAGTTGCCACAAGAGAAAAAGCCTCCGAAAACGGCGATCTTCACCGTGTCGCACTTCTCTGGGCTGACCACGACACGAATTTGGACGAAGCCTTAAAAGTTGCGAAAGAAGACCGCGAAGTTAATAACGATCTACTCGCCAGCGACACTTATGCGTGGACTTTATACAAAAAAGGCGATTATGAAGAAGCCAAAAAACAAATGAAAGATGCGATGCGTCTGAATTCTAAAAACGCACTTTTTTATTACCACTTGGGAATGATCGAAAACAAACTCGGCAATAAAAAAGAAGCGGTGAAAAATTTAGAATTAGCACTTGCAACGAATCCATCATTCGACTTGCTTCAAGCCGATGTTGCCAAAGAAACTTTGAAAAAATTAAAGGCTTGAAAATAATTAGCCAACGGGTTAGTTATTTTTAAGGGGGCGAAGGTTCACGGGATTTTTATTCCGTGAACCTTTTTTAGTTCAAAAATATTCTAAAATGAGTTAGGCTTTTAGTTAAGTTTTTTAATTTCAATAAGCAACCGATTTTTTAATGATTAATTTTGACGCTAAAATCTGCACGGATTTTGAGCAAGCAAGCGGACGAGAATGGCTTGAGACGAACGGCATCGGAGGTTTTGCGTGTTCGACGATTTCCGGTGCGAACACACGCCGTTATCACGGGCTTTTGACCGCCGCAACTCGTCCACCGCTTGGTCGTGTTACGATGCTTTCTAAGTTTGAGGAAGTTCTGACGATTGATGGCGAAGTTTTTGAATTATCGGCAAATCAATATCCAAATTCCATTCATCCAAAGGGTTTTCAATATCTCACATCTTTTGAATTAAATCCTTTTCCTATCTGGACTTTTGAAATCGAAGGAATTGAAATTGAACGAAAACTTTTTATGGTCAACGGACAGAATACTACTGTCTGCCAATGGCGTATCAGATCGAAAGTTGCGGGCAAAGATGCGGATATTCGACTGGAACTAAAGCCGCTTTTATCGTTCGTTGATTATCATCATCTGCAACACGAAACTCCTAATATAAATTCTGAATATGTTGCTTCGGAAAATTGTGTTTTGGTCAATCCTTTTAGCGAAACTCCCGAACTCTTTTTCAATCACAACGCTTCGCAAATTACAAAAACCGGACATTGGTATCAAAATTTTGAATACGCCATCGAAAAAGAACGTGGCTTTGATTTCCGTGAAGATCTGTTTCAACCATTTACACTCAAATTCGATTTGTCCGAAACTGCCATCATCATTGTTTCCACGGAACAGCAAAATTTTGCATTGGCGGAAGAGTTTGAAAAAGCGGAAATTGAAAGGCGTAATGAATTAGTTAAAATTGCCAAAGCCGAAGATGATCTCACAAAACAACTCGTGCTTGCGGCGGATCAATTCATCGTCAGACGCGGGAACGGCGAAACGATCATTGCAGGTTATCCGTGGTTTTCTGATTGGGGACGCGACACAATGATCGCTCTTAACGGTTTAACTCTGGCGACAAATCGAGAAGGAATTGCCAAAAATATTTTGCGTGAATACTCCAAACACATTTCCGAAGGAATGATTCCAAACCGTTTTCCCGACGAAGGCGAAACGCCCGAATATAATACGGTTGACGCAACGCTTTGGTATTTTGAAGCGATTCGTGCATTTGTCGAAAAGACCGAAGATTACGATTTTGTCCGAAATGAATTATACGAAAAACTCGTCGAGATAATTTATTGGCACAGACGAGGCACACGTTTCAATATCAAAATGGATAACGACGGACTTTTGTATGCGGGCGAAACCGTTTGGCAATTAACCTGGATGGATGCAAAGATCGGCGATAAAGTTTTTACGCCACGCATCGGAAAACCCATCGAAATTCAGGCTCTTTGGTATAACGCTCTGAAAATTATGGAAGCATTCGCCAAAAAATTCCGTGATAAAGACGGCAAACATCAATATAAGGAAATGGCGGACAATGCCAAAAAATCTTTTAACAAAGAATTTTGGAACAAAGATGAAGAATATCTTTACGATGTCATAAACGGTGACGAAAAAGATGCTTCGGTTCGCCCGAATCAGATATTTGCTGTGAGTTTGCAAAACTCGATGCTCAGTATGTTTCGTGCGAAAAAGGTTGTGCAAAAGGTTGAACGGGAATTATTTACGCCCGTCGGTCTGCGTTCGCTTTCGGCTGATAACGAACAATATCAAGGAATCTACATCGGCGATCCATACAAACGGGATTCGGCTTATCATCAAGGCACGGTTTGGGCTTGGTTGATGGGAGCATTTATCAAATCCGTCGAAAGAACTTATCCGAAAGGTCGCAAACACAAACAATTTGTTGATAAAATTTTAGAAGGATTTGAAGCACATTTACAGGATGCAGGAATCGGACAAATATCCGAAATTTTCGACGGCGACGAACCGCACGAACCACGCGGATGTTTTGCACAGGCTTGGAGCGTTGCAGAAATTTTGCGTGTCATCAAGTAAGAACTTACCTACAAGAAATCAAACATAACGTTTTTAAGATCAAATTTGGCGAAAGCCTATTATTAAATTACTATTTTTTATCTTTGTTAGTTTTCGCAAAATAGCCTTCACGATGTGTGATCTTTACTTTTTCTCTTTTTAACTGATCGTTAGCAAGTTGGACTTCGATCTTGCGATAAGTTCCGTCTTTTGCTTGATTGGTCGGTTCATAAGCGAGCAGATATTGCGAACGCATTTCTTCTTGGATTTGATTAAAAGTCTCTCGAAGTTGTGCTTCATCACGCGGGAAAAATGCACGTCCGCCGGTATTTTCAGAAATTTTTCTGAGGGATTTTTCATTGACTCCGTCATAAAAATTATCGCCGATTCCGATCGAATAGATGACCGCTTCGGCTTTTAATGCTTCATTGATTGCCTCACTCATTTTCTTTTGGCTATAAGTATCAATCCCATCCGACAACAAAATTATTGCCCGTCGCGTTCCTTCCGGTGCGGGACCGAGAATATCGAGAGAAGTTACCCCGATCGCATCCCACATCGCCGTCGAACCGGCGGTTGCCTGATTTCTTCCCGATATCGTCGGAGTTCCGCCAACCACAACTCCACCACCGAGATAACCCGAAGGCGGCACAAATTGAACACGATCGATTGCCCGCCGCAATCTTGGAATATTATTTGTCATTCCTTGTTCAAGAGTTGATTCACCGGTAAATGAAATGATCGCAACCTCATCCTTGCTCGGTCGCACAACTGAGTCAAGAAACGACTTCGCCGCATCTCTTTCCTCCGGTAAAGTCCTTTCCTGCGAAGCACTCGTATCAATTAAAATCGTCAGGGAAAGCGGAAGATCAACCTTTCTTGTAAAAGCGGTTAATTCCTGTTCAACACCATCTTCGATAATTCTTACATCATTTGCTTTAAGATCGGTTAAAAGACGGCGTTGTTTATCCTGTGCGGTGAAGAGAACATTGACGACCTCCGAATCAATTTCAAGCACTTCGTCGTCGTCGTCAATAATCAACGGAGTAACCGTCGGACTCGGCGAAGTTGTCGGATTCGCCGGTAATTGTTGAGCATTTGATCTGCTCAATCCATATAGTGAAACGCCCGCAAACAAAAGGCTGATCAAAATAACTACGGCTTTTGTATTGTAAATTTTCATTTTAGATATTCTCTTTTCTTTTCGGACAAACTTCGCTTATAAACTGTCTTTAATTGCACGATATTCTTTCTTTGTTCTGATTTTATACTTTTTCTCCAGTTCCTTGTCTTTGAATCGAACTTCAATTGCACGCTTGCGTTTGCCACCATCGTATTCTTGATTTTCCGGTTGATAGGTAACAATATATTGCGAATGGATTTCCTTTGAAATTTCGGTAAAAGACCTTTCAAGTGCCAATATATCGCCCGTAAAAAACGCCTTTCCGCCGGTTTCTTCACAAAGTCTTTCGAGATTTTTGTCGCCTCTATCCTTAATAGTTCCGGCTTCGACACCGGGAACGACACCGAGAAAACCTTCTTTTGTTGAGATGGCAAAAATGGTCGTTTCGGTTCGCTGTGCAATATCGATCACGTCTTCAAGTTCGGCACGGCTGAATGTATCTTCACCATCGGTGATGACTACGATGACACGCCTGCCCGGAGCGTTTCTTAATTTTTCATCGGAGAACTGCCAAACCGCATCGTAAAGTGCCGTCTGCGAACCCGTGTTTTTTATTTTATCAACCGCATCCGTCAGCAGATCGAGTTTGTCGGTAAAATCCTGATGAAGTTTTACGTTCTGGTCAAAAGTCATAAACGCCGCATAATCTTTGCGAAGTTTAATGACCGTATGCAAAAAATTTCCCGCCGCTTCTTTTGAAAAACCCAATTTCCCTTTCGTCGAAACCGATGTGTCCATCAAAACCCCGACATAGATCGGCGGATTTGTTTTTTCATCCGTAAAGAAAGTTAAGTCCTGTAAAACGCCGTCTTCATAAACGACAAAATCATTTTTCGTCAGCCCTTGAACCAACTTTTCTTCCTTTTTCTTGGTCTTTTTCTTTTCAACCGTGATCGGCAAACGAACCTCAAAAACCGAAACAGGATCATCATCCTGTGCAAAAACTGCGATTGAAAATACGGAAAGTAAAAGCGTAAAGATTAAAAAACCTAGTAATTTTTTCATAACTGTAAATATTTTTATTTGATAACTGTGTAACTCAATTTTCGATGCTTAAGCGTGCGTCTTTGTTGCCCACGCTTAAAACACACGATTATATCAAAAACTCTATAATTTAACAGAGATAAATTTCATTAAGTATTGTAGCTTTTGTAAATGTCGGATTTGTTTGAATATCGAATTGCTAAAAACAAATAGATATAAAGAATTGATACATCAACCAATAAACAAAAACCTTTTTTGATATAAAATGAACTAAAAACTAAAAACTTCCGTCATTTTCTGAACAATAAAGAAACAAAAACTACACTTTTTGTAAGCAAAAGGTCTGACAAAATACTCAATTAACCCCTGTAAACCTAAGAAAACACAAGGTGAGTCTGCTAGCACAAGTTTGGAAAGTCCGCTAGCCTAGAACAGAACAGAACAGAACAGAACAGAAGAGAACACAACACAACACAACAGACGCACGGAAGCCGATGCGGAAAATGCTGTTGTTGTGTGTGGATTTTAAATTTCCAAAAAGATGTTTCAATTCATTTCAAATTCTGATATGTGAAACACACGCCATTTTTTTTGTCGAAACGCACAGATAGATATACATCCGCATTTTCATCTTTTTAGAAACTTTTTATTTATCAATCCCGTAAATTCCCACGTTTCCAAAAAAAATTAAATTCGGAGTGCAAAATGTTAAAAATGAAAAACACTATATTTTTGATGATATTCGTCATCGCAATTTCGACGATCAACGCCATCGGTCAAACTTCGGCAAAGATGAGCAAGGACGAAAAAGAAATTCGTGCGTTGCTGGAGAAAACAGCGGAAGGCTGGAACAAAGGCGACCTCGATCAATATCTTTCCGCCTACACAAAAGACGCGACCGAGATGCTTTCAACCGGTCCGGCGGGCGGAGTCGAAGCGATCGAAAAAACAATGAAGGAAGGTTTCTGGAAAAGCGGAAAACCTCTGCAAACCCTGCGTTACGAAAACCTCGAAGTCCGTATGCTCGGCAAAAAAGGAGCATTAGTCACGGGAAAATTCGTCCTTACCGGAGCAGACCGACCCGACCGCACCGGCTGGTTCACAACCGTCTGGCTAAAAACCAAAGACGGCTGGCGAATGATCCACGATCATTCTTAATTACAGGGAAAATTTACAATTTTTTTCAATAAGCGATGTCTGTGTTAGCATAAAATCAAAACTAAAATTGCCCCCTCCTAAAACTATGGCACAATCATATACAAATCTTGTTTATCACATCGTCTTTTCAACCAAAAACCGTGAACCGATAATCAACGACGAACACAAACCGCGTCTTTACGAATACATCGGCGGAACGATTCGCGGACTCGGCGGC
>JBGTHN010000736.1:0-3929 GCA_041746235.1 Pyrinomonadaceae bacterium
ACTTCTTCATCCAAAACTCTTTCGGGCAGACGAAACGCCGGAATTTGCGTCACCATAAATCCGCCGCCTTTGCTTTGATCGTCGTATAAATGAATCTCGTAACCGAGCGGAGCAAGATCGCGAGCAACCGTCAGCGAAGCAGGTCCCGCACCGATTAGAGCAATTTTTTTACCGTTCGATTCAAACGGACCTTTCGGCATCAGGTGTTTAACTTCATCTTTATTATCCGCCGCCACACGTTTTAAGCGGCAAATTGCGACCGGCTCTTCTTCTTCAAGCCGTCCGCGACGACAAGCAGGTTCGCAAGGGCGATCACAAGTCCGACCAAGTATTCCGGGAAAAACATTGGAATCCCAATTTATCATATAGGCTTCCGTATATTTTCCCTGTGCGATCAAGCGTATGTATTCGGGAACAGGCGTGTGTGCCGGACAGGCATATTGGCAGTCAACTACCTTATGAAAATATTCCGGGTCTTTTATGTCAGTCGGTTTCAAATACTTTGGTCTCCCTATGAATTATTTTTGTTATTCTAAAAATAATACGTTTTGAAACTTACTTCAATAGAAAATGTCTGAATATGATTTGTGTAACAATGGATTTGTTCGATTTTAAGTGAGTGTTTTTGTAGATTGAATCAATTTTATTTGTTTTTCAAGTTATTTTTTCAAGACAAAAACGGGTGCTTGCTGAAATTTGGAATCTTTTACGTCGGTTAATTTTTTGATTTCTTTTGTTTCATAATTCATCAAATAAATGCCGAATTCGGTATTTTCATTATCAAACATTTCAATCGCCAGCCATTTTCCGTCGGGCGACCAATCGTGCCAGCCTTCGTTTAATTCGTTGTCGGTTAATTTCCAATGCTTTTTGCCGTCGGGCGTTACAGCGTAAAGACTGCTTTTGCCGTTTTGTGTTGATTGATAAGTGATGAAGTTTTCCTTTGTGTTCCAATGCGGCGGACCTGCATGATAGCTGTGCCATTCAGCGGTTTTGTCATCTTTTGGATATGTCGTCAATTGGCGAAAGCCTGTTCCGTCCGCATTCATAATGTATAACTCGTCAAAAGTTTTGCTGTCTTTTGTGCGTTTCTCGGTTGAACCGCGAAAAACGATTTGTTTGCCGTTTGGCGAAAAGGTCGGATCATTGATGTGAGCTAAATTCGGCGAAAGTTCCCGAATGATTTTTCCCGTTTTAACATCCACAATATAAAATTGCTGTTTGTTTTCTAAGCGGGGTTTAACAATAATTTCACTCCCGTTTTTCCTAGTTGCCATCCAACTATCTTCTAATCTTTGGTCAAAAACTTTTCTTATATTTTCGCCGTTGGTATCCATTTCATATAGAAAATAACAACGCTTGCACACATCTCGGTCGCTGATAAAAAAGATTCTGTTTTTGTAAGCATAATACGTCCAGGCGACATCTTTATGTTTAGTTAGATTACGCTTATTTGTGCCGTCCGTATTCATCACATAAACCTCGTAATTATCTTTTTCGCCCTCTTGCAAAACATTGTAGGTGATCAAATATTTGTCGGCTTTTTGGGTCTTTTGTCCAAAGCCGTTTTGAAGAAAAACAAACCCCGTTAGAATTAGAATTATTGTTAGATTTTTCATAGATTTTGGTTTCCGTAAAATAAAGTAAATTTCTCCCGTAAGATTTATATATTTTATAGAGAAGCAGAAAATTTGTATTGGAAAAAATTTACCTGTGGAGCGAAAAAAACAATTATACAATTGGCACATAATTGAGCAATTGGTCTTTCATACTCAGATATTGTTCGGGCGTAAATCCCGAAAACATTCTGAAATCATTGATAAAATGTGCCTGATCGTAAAAACCGCAATTTTGTGAGAGTTGTGTCCAATCAATTTTATCAAAACGTTCTATTTCGCTGACAGCTTTTTGAAAACGCATAATCTTCAAATAAGTCTTCGGTGTGATGCCGACCTTTTTTTTGAACATCGAAATAAAATGCTTTTGCGAATAGCCTATCTTATCATTTAATCTACCAAGATTGATCTGGTCGGGATTTTGGATAATTTCTTTGATGGCATATTCAACGCAAGGATTTATATTGAGATTCTTTTGAAAATTTTCAAGCAGAAAATCTTCCGTCAATTGAAATCTGTGAGTTATCTCTTTCGTTTCCAAAAGCCTTTCACGTAAAAATGCAAACGAATTTCCCCAAAGCAGATCGGCATCAACAACACAATCGGAAATCTCATTCATCGGCAAGGGAAAAAACGGATAAGCTAAACCCTTTTTGAAATTTATAACAAGCATCGCGGAATCTTTACCCGAATGAATCGAGATCGGTTCGCTTCTAACTCCTGAAGCCCAACCGCCTTTGCAGGTTTGAATTTCTCGAAGCGTTTCATTGTCATAAATAAATTTTGGTTTATCGTCGAGGTCTATGATT
Source organism: Pyrinomonadaceae bacterium (assembly GCA_041746235.1). GTDB lineage: Bacteria > Acidobacteriota > Blastocatellia > Pyrinomonadales > Pyrinomonadaceae > Aridibacter. Next base: position 2,426 of record JBGTHN010000736.1, read on the forward strand.
ATTTCAACATTTCCATCGGGCAAAAATCTGTCAACTCTGTGGTCGGGTTGATAATCTTCATGATAGAAAAAACTATCAACGAATTGATTGAGCGGAGCTTTCGGAATGTGTGTTTGGAAAATCATTACCTAACTATTTTTTATCATCATTTACTTTTCTGGTCGAAGCAACCGTTGTAATTTTCCATTTTCCGTCAATCTTTTCCCAAACTTCCAGCCACGCAAATTCCGTAACGTCTGTAATTGTTTCACCTTTTTCATTTTTGTATGTTCCTTTGACGATTTTTTCTACAATTATCGTCGCCAGAGTTCCGTCTTTTGAAATTTTTATAACGGGCGGTTTTACATCTTCCCATTCGGTAAATTTGAATGAATTGAAATATCCTTCGATTCGTTTGAGATTTTCTGCTTTGTTTCTGCTTACAACTGTTCCGCTTTGCACCGTAACGAGTTCGTCGGCAAATGTTTCGACAAAAAGTTTGGCGTTATATGTCAGATGGGCGGTTTGATGTTCTTTGTGGAGTTTTAGTAATTCGGCTAAATCTTTAACTCTCGATGGAATATTTAAAACATTTTCATTCGCTTTGTTCAGAGTGATTTTATTAAAATTCAAAACCCAATCACCCGAACTGTCGGTTGCAGTAACTTTTGTCGGAAGTTTAATTTCGCCGATTTTTTTCCATTCGTTGAATACATTTTTAACCGTTTCTTTCGAATCCTGAATCGGCAAAATATAACCTGAAAGCACTTTCGTTTCTTTATCAAAAAATAAATGGATCGTTCCGCCCAGATCGTTTTTTGCACTTACTTTTATGTTTGGTTTGTCATTAAATGTTTCATCACCGACGAGTTCAAAATCCGTGAACATCTTTTGAAAATCAAACGCCATTTTTTGATATTCGTGCAGATTTACAACAAGTCTTTGAAATGGCGAAACCATCTCAAAATCATTGGTTTTATCAGCTTTTTTCCATGCGTGATTATCGTTGATAAAGATATTTGTATCTTCATCACGATACGTAAAAGTTTGTTTGAAATGAGTTTTATTGCCGCGAAAAGAAGTGATCGCAGTTGTATATTTTCCTTTTGGTCCGATGCAAACGGCAAATGCTTCGATACTTTTAATTTTTTGAATTTCTTTTTGACTGCCGACGGCTTCAATTGCTTCCACAAAAATTTTATCTAAATTTTGAATTTCAAACTTGTTTGAATTAGTTTTGGTTTGGGCAAAAATTAAAATCGGAAACGTAAAAGAAACGAGCAGAAATAGTATTGCTAAATAAAGCGGATTTTGTCTTTTTTGCATAATCAGAACCTCATTCAAAACAGGTAAGTTTGCGTAAAAATATCTAAATGAATATTACTAACTCACCTTACGCGGAGAATTGAATTGGATTCATTTCTCGCAAGGTTTTTGAAGCTGATTGTAGAGCATTGATATATAACTTTGTTTTCAATGCAAAATGATTTGTCTTCGTTTCTACTTTCAGCATTTCCAGTTTGAT
>JBGTHN010000737.1:0-2483 GCA_041746235.1 Pyrinomonadaceae bacterium
AAAGATAACAAAGATATAGAAGAAAATTTAACCGAGGAAATTATCGAAGAGATTTCGGAAGATAATTCGTCCGTTAAAGAATTTACGTTTGATATTGAAGATGCAGTTAGTGTTTCATCTTCGGAATTGGTAACGGATAGCGAGGTTGTGGATGATTGGGTAATCAGCGACGATATGGACGAAATACTTGAGTTGGGCGAAGTCGAAGAAGAAAGATCACCAATCTTCAAGGAACTTGCCGAACCAAAGTTGCCCGAATTACCGAAAGAAAATCGTGCGAGATTGCAGATGCAATCGCCGACCAGACTTTATTTTTATTGGTCTGTAAAAAACAATCCGTTTCAAACTTTGAACAAAGTCTTTGGCGGAAAAACCGGAAGTTATACATTGGTCACAAAATTGGTCAATAAAACAAACGGAACAGAAGAACTATTTGCAGTCGAACCGGAAGGAAATTGGTGGTTTAACGTAGATGCAGATGCAGATTATGTTGCGGAATTGGGTTTCTACGCACCGAATCGTCCTTTTATTCGTGTGATGTTTTCAAACGAAATTCGCACGCCACGAAAGAATCCTTCAAAGCGAACGGATTACACGCCGAGTTTCAATGTCAACGCATATCAATTTGCCGAAGTTTTAGACGTTGCGGGCTATCAGAGAGATGCGTTTGAAGTTGCATTTGCGGGCGATGATGAATTTGCCGCCGAAGAAGCAACACAAAAAACATATTTCCAATTGGTCGGACGCGATGCAACGAAAATCTCTGCAAACGAAAGCGAAGAATTGCGTTTTGTGTTTCTCGCATTAGCTTCGGGCTATTCGCTTGAAGATATTAAGAACGAGATAAGTTCGAGTCTTTACAATGAATTGCAAAGCGAGATCGAACGATTGAGTGCGGAGAAAGTTTTATCGGCGTTGAAAGAAAATTTTGATGTTTTCACCGACGAAATGTTTGAAGAAGAAGAGGTCGGCGAAACGGTTTTTGGTGCAAGTTTGGTGAATTTCCCGAAACGCATCAAAAAACGAAGTGTTCCAAAATCACTTTCACCGAAAGATTCAAAGGATTCAAGTCGTGTAAGATTGTCGAAGTTCTCGCCAGTCAGTTCGGCTGAATTTCCGATCAGTTCATAGAAACTACACTTAAAATTTGTCCACAGATAAACACAAATGAACACGGATAAGAGAAAAATATTAAAAAAATCTTTTTCTTATCTGTGCTTATCAGTGTCCATCTGTGGACATATGATTCTTATTCTTAGAACTATTTGATTTATATGCTTTTAACTCTTTGCGACTTTGCGTTAAAATCCTTCCTATGCCAATTGGATATTTCAGCCTAATTCTGCACGCTCATCTGCCGTTTGTTCGGCATCCCGAATACCCCGAATTTCTTGAAGAAGATTGGTTTTATGAAGCCGTTACGGAAGTTTATCTCCCGCTCATAAATATCTTTGAAAGACTTCACGAACGAGGAGCAACGCCGCGTCTGGCGATGAATATTTCGCCGCCACTTTGCGAAATGTTAGCGGATAATTTATTGCAGGAACGCTATACGGCACATCTTGAAAATTTAATTTCACTGGCTCATAAAGAATTTGAGCGTGTGAAAAAAGAAGACATAGATTTTTACGATGTTGTTGAAATGTATGTCAAAACGCTCGAAACATCGCTTGATCTTTGGAATAACAAATACAAACGTAATTTGATAAGTGCTTTTAAACAACTGCAAGACGAAGGCGTTCTTGAGATCATTACTTGCGGTGCGACACACGGATTTTTGCCGCTTATCTCAACCCACGAATCGCGAAAGGCTCAAGTGCAAGTTGCCGTCCAAAATTATTGGAAACATTTCGGCAGACAACCTCGTGGAATTTGGCTTCCCGAATGTGCTTACGAAGAAGGTGTTGAAGACCTTTTGAAAGAAGCGGGAATCGAATATTTTATCGCCGATTCTCATGCAATTCTTTATGGCGAACCTCGTCCGCGTTACGGAGTTCACGCTCCCGTTCGTTGTCCGAATGGTGTTGCAGTTTTTGCAAGAGATGTTGAAACTTCGCAACAAGTTTGGAGTGCGGAAGTCGGTTATCCCGGAAATCCCGTCTATCGTGAATTTTACCGTGATGTCGGTTGGGATCTGCCGCTTGATTATCTAAAACCGCATCTGCACAAAGATGGAAGTCGCCGGCATCTCGGCTTAAAATATTACGCGATCACCGGAAAGATCTCGCCGCAAAATCAAAAACTGCCGTATCGACCGAAACTTGCACGGCAACAATCGGCAGATGATGCTTCGGATTTTTTGAACAAACGAATCGAGCAAGCAAAAAAACTGCGTAAAACTTACGGTGGACATCCGCCGCTTGTAACATCGCCTTATGATGCGGAACTTTATGGACATTGGTGGTTTGAAGGTCCTTCGTTCATTGATTTTCTGTTCCGCAAATTCCATTACGATCAAGATTCTGTCAAAGCCGTTACGCCGG
>JBGTHN010000738.1:0-3296 GCA_041746235.1 Pyrinomonadaceae bacterium
TCGTGCTGTAACCGACGAACATCGTCGTCGTATCGGGTTTAGTTTTGCCTTCTGAACTGTTCCACTGAAAATTTGTTTCAACCTCATCTACTGTGTCCACAATTTGTGGAATTCTAAGAAAGCATCCGACATCGTCCAAAGATGGTTCCTTTTCACCGACTGACGCAACATAACCCATCGGCATATAATCCGTTGGACAAAAAGCAAACCACATTTTGCCGTCCGCCCTGATCGCAGTACCTTTTGTTGTCCAAAGTGCTTTATAGCTTTTGGGTTTTACAATGACCGGCTTTCCGTTAAAATTTCTAAGCGGCTTAAAGGCGTATGTAACAATTTTAGTATCTTTCGGTTGGAGATTGTTTTTATTTACGACGACACTTCCTGTAACAAAGTATCCGTCAGGTGCTTTGGGATGCCATAAAGCCATATCCTGTCTGTGTCCTGAACCACCATCATTCCAACGAAATTCATAATCTTTTACTTCAACCCTTTCAAAAAATGGTTCAGCAGACTTCTGAGCAAATACCGAACCCGAAAGCAATATCAGTATTCCGACAACACACTTAAAAAAAATCCTTCTTTTCATAGATTATTTTACTCTCCTTAATTCAAATAGACCGAAAATTTTATTTTGTCTTTTTCAACTTCATACCAAAGTTGATTCACATAATCTCTTTGCTTGGGAGTAGAGATAAATGTTGGATCTAAGATTTTACCGATTGTAAATGAGACGGTCAAGTTTTTATTAGACCATCTCATAAAACCCAAAGAACTATTTAACATATTTACTTTTCACTCTGAAATTTCTGCGAAAACTTCGCAAACTATTACAAATCATAACGTAAGAATTTCGTCTCAAAGTGGTCAAACAAAATTTATGAAATTGTAAAATGTTAATATGTTGCTAAGGGTTGTGAGAATTATCTTACTCTAAATAAAAAGTTTCCTCAATCGGTCTCAGCGGGCGATTCATCCAGAGCGGTCTTCTTAAACCGTTCGGTCCGGGGGCAGGTCTCGTCATTGCGAGCCATTCTTTGTAAACTTCGAGGGATTTGTTGGTGTCCACGAAGACATCGCCGTATTTGTCGTCGGGATGTGCGATTTCGATGCGGACTTTTTGGTGCCAGCAGTGCATTCCTGAGATCGGGTCGGGATGAACGGGGAAGGTTATGTTTTGATGTACTCCGCCGTCTGACCAAAAGATGCGGGAAGTGTCGGGATCGTCTGTTTTAGACGGACGAATTCCGTCAACGACTCGCATTTTATAACTTCCTTGATCGTCTTTATCAATCGTCACTTGATTCATTGCCCAACGGTTGTTGGAAGCATCCTGCTGTCTTCGCCAACGTCCGAGGTGGTGCGAACAAGCGACAACGCCGGGTTTCATTCCTTCCGTAACCCACGCTTTATTTACAAAATAGCCGATGTCTGTATTAATGCGGACGAGATCGTTTGTTTTGATTCCCCAGCGTTTTCCGTCTTCGACCGACACCCAAAGCGGGTTGCGGTGGGCGATCTCCGCGAGCCATTTGGCATTTCCCGAACGTGAGTGAATTAATGTCGGAAGGCGAAATGTCGGGACGAGAACGATCTCATTATTTTCAGCGTCGAGATTATCTCTGTGAATGTGCGATTTAATGTATGTCGGATACTTGTATTCTTCCCAATTCCAATCTTTCAAAGTTTCCGAAAACAATTCCTGTTTGCGTGAAGGCGTGCCGAAACCTTGATGCGACTTTCCATCGATCATTACGCCGATGTTCTTTCCATTTTTGCTGATCGCACCTGTTATTTCATCAACAACGGTATCTTTCAGTTCGTCCTCGGAAAGTTCATTATGATGAATATTATAAGTCGAGGACTCGACCTCAAAAGCACCGTATTTACGCATATAATCGAGCGGTGTTAGATCTTCTTCCGCAGCCTTTTCGGGCAAGCCTTTGGTGTTTTCAAAAATGTATCGGTAATACTCATCAATTGTGATCTTTGCGTTTTCACGATACGGCGAGTTGAAATGTTTGCGGACTCCGAGAGAACCATCAGGATCGATTCGCCACGAAAGTTCTATCCAAAATTCGTCTTCTTCCCAGACCTCGCCGGGGTTTGCCTCGTAGGTGTATTCAACTTCCTTGCCCATTTTCCGCATTGCCTCACGCAGAACGGGTTGTCGAAAACCGATCCATTTTCCTGAATGCGTTTCGTAGGAAATAAGATCGTGGCGTTCGGAAGCGTGTCCCATCGGCAGAACATAATCGGCGAAATATGAAGTTTCATTCCACGTCGGCGTAAGAGCAATGTGCATTCCGATCTTGCTTTCATCGGAGAGTGCGTCGATCCACATAAAGCCGTCGGGATATGTCCAGACGGGATTAAAAACCCGTGTGAAATATGTATCAATTGTCCCGCGTCCTTCCTTTAAGAAATGCGGCAGCAGAAAACTCATCTCATAATGTGCGAGAGGATATTCGTTTGGAAAGTGAAGTTCGTTCCAAAATTTCTGTGCCGGCGGATTGGAAAAACCTTTCGGCTTGAACTTGTTCCAAGCTGAAGGCATCGTCCCGCCAACTGTTCCGACGCTTCCCGTTAAAACATTCAAAAAGTGCAAACAACGCGAAACCGCCCAACCGCCTAGATTTCCCGCTCCCGCACTTCGCCAGTTGTGAGTCGCAAAACGAGTTCCTGCTTCGCCAACTTTCTTCGCTACTTCACGAATCATTGCGGCAGTCGCACCACTTTCCGCTTCCGCAAATTCGGGTGTGTATTCGGCGTAAAGTTTCTTTAATTCATCAATGAAGTTTTCAAATGTAACTTCTGCCGAAGGATTCATTTCTGCCAAAGATTCACGCCAATTCACCCAATTGTGGAGAAACTCTTTATTGTAAGTTCCTTCATCAAGCAAGATTTTAGCGATCGCCAATAGAACTGCCGCTTCGCTTCCGGGATAAGTCGGCATCCAGTAATCAGCCATCGAAGCCGTGTTGGAAAGTCGCGGATCCATCACGCACATTTTCGCACCGTTCATCAAACCTTCCATAATGCGTTGGGCGTGTGGATTGAAATAATGACCAGATTCCAAATGTGCGGAGATCAATAAAATAAACTGTGCGTTAGCATGATCGGGCGAAGGTCTATCCGCACCATGCCAGATAGCGTATCCAAATCTCGCTCCCGCCGAACAAATATTCGTGTGCGAATTATGCCCGTCAACGCCCCACGCTTGCAGGACTCTGTCCATAAAACCTTCGTGTCCCGGTCGCCCGACGTGATAGACAACCTCGTTCTTGCGTTCCTCTTGC
>JBGTHN010000739.1:0-4348 GCA_041746235.1 Pyrinomonadaceae bacterium
TTATTCCATTGCCAACCGAAATTCTCTGCTGTATCCGCTTTGTCTTGTTCGATCTTATCCAAATCCGCAAAACGCGGAACGCCCCGCGTAACCGCATATTCGCGTTCGCATTTTTTGCAGTTCAAGACCGCTTCGATAATCTCTTTTTCGTCGTAAACGCTTACATGTGCGGTCAAAATATCACCGCCGCAAACCGGACACGCGAGTAAATCTAAAAGTTTTTCTTTCATTCAAATTAAAAATCTTTTATCCAATCTTTGGTTTCAAAACTTGAGAAGAATATTGGAACTGCAAACTCAGCATTTTCAATATCTTCTCCTTGATCTAGAGCATCGTTCATAGCATTAATTTCAGGACTCCACATCATAACCGATTCAAATAATTCTTTACTTAATAATCCTTCATTGAAAGTGGCTTCTGCTATTGAAACAGATTTTTTATAAATATTTTGCTCTGAAAAATTCAACCTACTCTTCTCATTAGAAATAGAATCTATAATAATTTCATCTCTAAAATGAACATTTGCAAGTTTGGGTATAAAGACTCTGCCAAAAGCAAAAGTAATGAAGCAAAACATTTTTTCGGCATCAACTCCTATAAATCCACCTTTATTTAATTCATCAATAACTTTAGGTGGTTCAGTGGCTTTACTCACTCCGATAATTTGGATTGCTTCTAGTATTTTTTCGTTTTCAATCATAAGAAAGTGCTTTGCTAAGGTTTTCAAATTCCTGTAAAGGAAATTTCTGATGCCAATTATCTTCAAATTCGTCTATATTTCGCTCTTCATAGAGTTGCTCAAAAGTTTCCCGAAAAGCCTCGGCGATCTGTTTTGCATCGCCTGTGTGAGAAAAAACTTTTTCGCCTTTTGAAAGATCGCGTTCTTCCGTCGGATATTCGAATATTTCAATTTTTGTTTTGTTGCCTTCGCGTTCAAAAACAAAGTCGAACTCTTCGGGATTGCGATTCCATTTTAGTGTATGCGAAAAATTTTCTTTTTCGAGCAAATTAACCAAAGTTTCAAGCAATTCCGACAAGGCTTCCGAATGCGGAGCGTGTGCCGTTGTCGTATGAAATTCATTTATTCCATCATCAAACCCGATTGACATCCAACCGCATTGCGGCGAGTTAAAACTGACTTCTAATTTTCCAGACATAATTATTTCCCAACTTTATTTTGAACTTATTGACATATTTGAAAATTCCCTAATTATTGGTTCATCGCTTGATAAAACACTCATACACCCATTTGTAGTTTTAATAAACCATTCTAAAGGTTCAAGTTCTGATAAAATACTTTCCTTTAAAAAGTCTCCATTTAACCAGCCTCCTGATAGAATTTTGTAGATGTGATGATTTGAATTAATATCTTTACTTTCAAAAAATTTATCGAAATCTCTTTCATCAAGATATTGAAAACCAATTACATCAGCAAAATGAATATCAATGTAAACATCAGTAAACATAGTAGTCGCAGCAATAACAATCAAGTGAAGTCCGGTAGCACCAAAACTTAATTCGAATATATCACTCTGTTGATCTAATCTATATTTTTTCCCGTAAGGTTTTGCTTTGATTTTCATTTATAACTCTCTATCATTTGTTAATACGTTTTTACTGAAAGCCAACTGCAAATTCGTAAATGATATGGTAACTTTATGATATAAAATCTACAAATTAACGCGAGCGACAGATGAAACAATATCAAACACTTCTTAGACATATTCTAGACAACGGCATAAAACACGAAGACCGCACGGGCGTTGGAACAATTTCAACTTTCGGTTATCAAACGCGTTTCGATCTGCGTGAAGGTTTTCCGATCGTAACTACAAAACGCGTTCCGTTTCGTTGGGTGGCGGAAGAATTATTTTGGTTTTTATCGGGCGATACAAGCGAAGAAAACTTGCAAGCGAGAGGCGTTGATATTTGGAAAGAATGGGCGGATGAAGAACACACTTCGAGATTTGGAAGAAAAGCAGGCGATCTCGGTCCGATTTACGGTTATTTGTGGAGAAGTTTCGGTGGTGATTATCCGACGATGAATGGTTTTGACCAGATAAAAGATTTGATCGAACAGATTGAAAATAATCCGAATTCCCGCCGTTTGATCGTGTCGGGATGGAATCCTGAAACTGCCGTTCAAGTTGATCTTCCGCCGTGCCATACCTTGTTTCAGTTCAAAATAGAAAACGAAAAAACGCTCCATTGCCAACTTTATCAGCGAAGTGCCGACGCATTCTTAGGCGTTCCGTTTAACATTTCGTCCTACGCACTTTTAACACATCTCGTTGCTCACGTTTGCGAATTGGAAGTCGGCGATTTTATACACACTTTCGGCGATCTGCATATTTATTTGAATCATTTAGAACAGGTCGAAGAATTATTAAACCGTGAACCGTTGGAATTGCCGAAACTAGAAATTGTTGATGCGGAAAATTTAAAAGGTTTGGACGGATTGTTAAATTTCAAATACGAAAATCTAAATTTGATCGGCTACAAATCGCATAAAAAAATCGCTGCACCTGTGGCGGTTTAAAGAAATCTAGCCACAGAGAACACCGAGAAAGACAGAGAGTTTTTTTTGTTATTAGTTAAAAATTTGAGCATTAATTGAATAATGTTTCTATTAAAATACCCTCTAAAATCTCTGTGTTCTCTGTGGCTAAAAAAAATTATGAAAAAATTTCTAACAGCAAAATGGCAAGACTTAATAATGGCGAATTATGAAATTGAGCCAACGCTTTTGAAAGAGTTTGTGCCGAAAGGAACGGAACTCGATTTTCACGAAGGTAAATGTTTTGCGAGTCTGGTTTGCTTTAAGTTTTTAGACACGAAAGTTTTGGGAATTCCTGTTCCGTTTCATACTGATTTTGAAGAAGTAAATTTAAGATTTTATGTGAAACGTGAAACCGAAAATGAGGTAAAACGAGGCGTTGTTTTTGTCAAAGAAATTGTTCCTCGTGCGGCGATAAGTTTTGTTGCCAGAACGCTTTACGGTGAACCTTACGAAACTTGGCAGATGTCGCACGAAGACGGCGAAAAAGATTTAACTTATCATTGGTCAAAAGACAAAATAAAAAATCGTGTCCATATTGAAATCGCTGAAAGTTTAGGCGTTCCCGCAGAAAATTCACACGGCGAATTTATCATCGAACATTATTGGGGTTATACAAAACGCAGCGAACATCGCACCGACGAATACAAGGTTGAACATCCGAAATGGGAACTTTTTAAAGTAAATTATGCAGAGATTGATGTTGATTTTGGCAAAACTTACGGCAAAAGGTTTGATTTTTTGAGCAAAACCGAACCGCATTCAATTTTGCTGGCAAAAGGTTCGGAAATATCTGTTTACAAAGGCGAAAATTTGAGGATCAAATAAATTATGAAAAAAGAAAGAGCAATTAAATATTCAAACGGCGAAATTACGGTGATATGGAAACCCGATCTTTGTATCCATTCGGGAAACTGCGTTAAAGGTTCGCCCGAAGTGTTTAAGCCGAAGGAAAAACCTTGGGTTCAGGCTGAAAATTCAACGTCAAAACAAATAATGGAGACGATTGATACTTGCCCTTCGGGAGCTTTGTCCTATCAAAAAAATAACGAATGATTATTGGAATTGTAGCAATCGCAAAAAATTATGCCATTGGCAAAGATGGAAAATTGCCTTGGCATTATTCGGCTGATCTGAAGTTTTTTAAAAAAACGACGCTTAATAGTGCGATCGTGATGGGGTTTAATACTTGGGCATCAATCGGAAAACCTCTGCCGAAGCGTCTTAGTATTGTTTTGAGTCGAAACCGTGAAATCGAAAATCAACCGAGAGTAATTTTGATGCGTGATAAAAAAGAAGTCATTGCTTTATCAAAATATTTGAACGGAGATATTTTCATTATCGGTGGTGCGGAAACTTACAAAACATTTGCAGAAGTTATTGATAAATGGATCGTTACGGAGATTCCCGAAGCGGTTGAAGATGCCGATGCTTTTATGCCGAAAGAATTTTTAGACGAATTTGAATTAATAGATACAGAAAATTTAGACGATAATTTAAAGGTGAAATTTTATGAGAAACTGTCTTGAATGCGGCTCACAAAAAATCGTTAAAAATGCTCAGGTATTTGATCGCGGAGATGGAGACGGAAAACACGAATTTGAAGTTTATATTGATGAAACTCCCAATTCTTTGGTTTTCAAAAACAGAACTTATCACGGCATTCGAGCAGAAATTTGTGGCGATTGCGGGTTTGTGCATTTTTTTCTATATGATCCAAAGTCGCTTTGGGCTGCTTATCAAAGACAGCAAAACGATGTATCATAAATGACAAATTTGAAAGGAGAAATA
>JBGTHN010000740.1:0-4787 GCA_041746235.1 Pyrinomonadaceae bacterium
AATTCGGCTTTAAGATTGACGGTGATTTTCGTATTTAATTCGACTGGCTGAAAATCTCTCGATTTTGCATCATCCATCAAACTCGTAACGCTATGCTGACCGGAAAACTTGATGAATTCCATTACTTTCGATTTTTTCATCCACGCTTTTAATTCAAGGAACGGCGTTTTATCGTCATCACTCCGGGCGATGTCATAGCGTTTCGTTCCGCCAAAAGATGTTTCAACAACATTCCAACCGTAACCCGCCGATTCGTCCGTGTGAACAAGAATCACGCCCGCCGCACCTTTGCGAGCCGCTTCTTCATATTTGTAAGTCCAACGCCCGTAATATGTCAGAGCCTTCCCGCCAAACAAATTCGGTTCGGCTTCCGTCGCCGGCGGATCGTTGACAAGGATCATCAAAATCTTGCCCTTGTATTGTTCGGGATCGCCTTTGTAATCGTTCCAATTCTGTTCAGGTGCATCAATCCCGTATCCGACAAACATCAGATCGCCTTCAACCGTGACATCATCCTTCTGTGCATCCGTAAATCCAACCCAATCCTTGCCAAACTCAAACCCGAAAGTTTTATCGTCAGTTTTTCTCGAAACAAATAATTGAGTCGAAGCATCAGGTTTCAAACCGATCAGCGGAACAGATTGGAAAAAGCTACCATTATTCCCCGGCTTCAAACCCGCCAATTCCAACCGATTCGCAATATACTTCGCCGCCAATTCCCCGCCGCGTGTTCCCGGTCCTCGACCTTCAAACCCATCGTCCGACAAATATTTCACCGTCGAACGCAAATCCTTTTCGCTGAAATATTTTGTGTAATGTGTTTTATTTTGAGCAAAAATAAATGCATTAAAAAAAGCAATTGTAATGGTTAAAATAATTATTTTATTTTTCATTTTTTTTCTTCTCTAACATAAAATTAATTCCTGTTGAAGTAGCAGATTTCAAATCAAATTCAAATGGGTTATCTTTTAACTTTTCTTGTTCCCAATCTGAGAATGTTCCCTTTTCTAAATTACTAATCCAGTCTATAACAAAGTTATTTGGCACATCAGCTTTTATTTGATATTTCCCTTCCGGTAAATCCCAAACTTCATAGAGTCCGTTTTTATCAGTAACTAATTTGATAACACGATTTATACCACTTATTGTGATTTTAATTCCTTTAACAGGAGGAAAAGTATTTGTATCATCGTCAAGATTTACAGTACCAGAGATGCGATTTCTATATAGCGAATTTGGTAAATCGTTAAGCCATGAAATATCGTCATAGCCTTTTTCGAGCGGTGTGCTTCTCCCACACGAAGTTACAGAATATGTTCCATCATCATTTTGATATAGATAAAATAAATATTTCTTGTTTACATCTTTTTCTTCATCAAAATGCCAATCACAGGTAGATTTCTCCTGTTTGATTTTAATTTCAGATTCAGTATCTCCTTTAAACGTTTTTAGAACTTTGAGTTTGCTTTTTTGATATTTGCCAATAATATATATTTTTCTTTTTTCTCCATTTGATGCAGTATATTCATCCATAAATTCAACTTCGCTAGTGTTTCCTTTGAAATTTTCATCAGCTTTAATATCTATTTGAATCGGGTTTTCAATTTGTAAAACTTTGGCTGTAACAATAATTTTAGCTGATTTAAAGGCATCAGAAATATTTTCTTGCATACACATACAAGCGTAAACATTATTTATTCCAAATCCTATAATTAACAACAAAATGAAATAGAATCTTCTCATTTTCCTTTACAACTCCTAGAGGCTTTATCCCATTATCAAACTCATCGCTTCCGAACGGGTTCGCGGGTCTTTTCTAAATCCACCCAGAACCGCCGATGTTATTGTTTTTGCTCCCGGCTTTTTGACTCCACGCAAGGTCATACAAGTGTGTTCGGCTTCCATCACGACCATTACGCCGAGCGGTTCGAGTTCTTCAAAAAGCGTGTCGGCGATCTGTTTTGTTAAGCGTTCCTGCACTTGAAGGCGTCTGGCAAATATCTCCGCAATTCTCGCCAATTTCGACAAACCAACAATTCGTCCGCCCTTTGGAATATAGGCAATGTGAACTTTTCCAACAAATGGTGCGAGATGGTGTTCGCAAACCGAAGCAATGGAAATATCTTTGACGATAACCATTTCATCATGCGAATCTCCCGGCAAAGCGACGATTTCCGCTCTCGCGTCCTGCCACATTCCTTCGGTCAGTTCCGCATAAAAATTTGCCACCCGCTCCGGCGTTTTCTGCAAACCATCACGATTCGGATCTTCGCCCATACCTTCAAGCATCAAACGCACGCCTTGTGCGATTTTTTCAATATCTACTTTTTTATTATCAGACAAATTTAATATTCCTCAATTTATGTCAGTAGCGTCGGCTCACGCCGACGCTACTGACTATTTACATTTAGTTCTAACAAAATTTTTTTTTCAACTTGTTTAATCGATTGCTTTGTCTCTTTAGCAATTTCACTAACTTGATCAAATTCGGGTTTGATATTTACAATTTTCCCGTCAAACCTCGCGATCTTCACGTCAATCTCGCCAAATTCCGTTTCAACTTTAACAACTTCGCGATCCAAACATTCGCGTTCAATTTGTTTGATCCTAACACCAAGAGTCGAAGTTTCAGTATAAAGCAATTCAGCAAATTTTTCCTTGTCCACCGTCTCGCACAAAATCGAAACCATCGTTGCCGGACGGTTTTTCTTCATCTGAATCGGCGTAAACCAACAATCCAACGCTCCCATCTTAAAAGCCTTTTCCATAACAAAACCTAAAATCTCACCCGAAATATCATCGAGGTTTGTTTCGAGAATTGTTAATTGTTCGTTGTTCGTTGTTTGTTGTTTTTCTTCAATTGGACTTTGGACTTTGGACTTTGGACTTTGGACTCCAAGTTTTAAGCGTAGGACATTCGGGAAATTATCATATTCACGAGTTCCCGCTCCATAACCGATCTTCTCAGATTGAAAGTTTTTAATGTCGCCGAATTCATTGCACATAGTTTTGATGATCGCCGCTCCCGTTGGTGTTATCAATTCGCCGATAATTTCCGTCGAATATGTCGGAATTCCATTCAACAATTCAGCCACAGCAGGCGGCGGAACCGGATATTTTCCGTGGGCGATATTGATAAAACCGCTTCCAACGTGGATTTTTGAACAAACAAAATTCTCGATTCCTAAAATTTCAAAACCAATGCACGAACCAACCACATCAATGATCGCATCCATCGCACCGACTTCGTGAAAATGGACTTTTTCCATATCAGTTCCGTGAATTTTCGCTTCAGCTTTTGCCAGATTTTCAAATATTTTGATTGAATTAATTTTAACTGATTCGCTTAGATCCGAATCTACAATAATTTTCTTTATGTCTGAAAAATGTCTGTGAGATTTTTCTTCGTTAAAAATAGTTTTCGCGTGAATCGAATTGATGCCTGAACGATCAACATTTGTAAATTCAATGTCAAAATCAGAAACATTCAGTTTTGTAATTTCATCAATTAGCTGTTTCGACCCAACTCCAAGCGAAACCAATCCGCCAAGAATCATATTTCCGCTCGCACCTGAAAAGCAATCTAAATATAATGTTTTCATAAATTAAAAATTCGTTCTATAATGTTTCAGAAAAACGCATATTAAAATAGTTTCACCTTACTTTAACTGAAAACTTTAGGAGAATAAATATAATGTTCAGAAATACAATTTTAATTTTGTTAACCATTGTAATTTTTTCAAATTGTAATTATATAAAACAGTCTTCTGAAATTGAAGAAACAAAAAAACCAATTTCAAAAGAAAATGGTGAAATATATAAAGAAGAAATGCCTGATAAAAAAGGCTCAATAATCGAAATTCCTAAAATTGCCAAGCTTAGTGTTGAGGAGGTTGAAAATCAATTTGGTCCAATGGAAAGAGAGTGGAGTGTTGGGTCAGTTGGTAAAGCCAGAAGTTATTCTATCAATAAAGGCGAAGCTGAAATGATGCTTATTTATGATGAAAAAGGAATTAAAGATATTCATCTTACTTTAACAACTCCAAGAGATACGCCCGAAGATATTCTTAAAGCTGGAGGGTTTGAGTTATCAGATTCAAAAGTTGATTGGGAAAATGCAAGAGTAAAAGTATATAAGAATAGAAATTTTAATGGTGTCAGATTTAGAGAAATTAATGTTGGAAATACAAATAATGGAAAGTGGGATGATATTAGAGTGGATATAACCAGATAGTTAAAATTTCAAAATTGCAGATAAAATATATTGTATGAAAAGTATTTGTAAATATACTGCACATTAAATAACGTGAAAATAAAATAAAATTTAGTTAAATGAAGGATTGACATAATTAAAATCAAACAAACCCAACGAGTTATTTATTTTTGATTCATGTCCATGTTTCAGTTAAATAGGAGATCAATTTATGCCCGATAATAATTCAAAAACTGTTGATTGGAAAGTTAAAAGTGTCGGTGATTTGTCCGCTTTTGCAGGAGTTGGCGGAGGTGTTAAACATCTTGGCATTTGGAGTGAATCATTAAAAATGGGAACACACGGAATTTTAGTATTCGGTGGATTTGGTGCTGAAGCAAAGGCTAAAGTTCCTAAATTGGATGTACTTTTCGGTGATTCTTACGATTTTATGAAGAGTTATATTGAAGGCATGTCAAAACTAACTGAAGGCGGAATTAAAGCCGGAAGCGGATATGAACCGATGGTAGTTTTCACAGCATTTTCATTAAATCAATTTGCAGGATCAACAATTGCACAAGCATCCGTCGGAGCG
>JBGTHN010000741.1:0-4482 GCA_041746235.1 Pyrinomonadaceae bacterium
ACATTTACCGGTGCCGGTGGAGGATTGTTAATTATTACAGGTAAATTGACTTTACATGGAAACTTTAATTTTAGCGGTTTGATCATAGTTATTGGTAGCGAAGGCATCCAGCGAAGCGGTGGTGGACATGGAACTTTGCAGGGAAATATTGTCATTGCACCATACAATCCAAATAATCTTGCCGCAGGATTTGGTGGTCCTAAATATGATATTTCCGGCGGCGGTAATTCTGAGATAGTTTATAACTCCAGCAGTTTGGCAAATGGGATGACTGCTGTAAGCAACTTTGTTTTGGGAGTAGCGGAAAAGTAAATCTAAGTTTTTTCGGAGAATGGAAAATGCTTTCTGCCATTTTCTATTCTTAAAAGTTTTTAACAAAAATAATTTCAACTGTTTTACCTTAAATTTATGCGATTCAAATTATTCTTTTTATTGATAATAGCTCTATTGCTTTCCTTTGTTGCTTATAGTTACACGAGTAAAATGATCGGCGGGTTAAATGATGTTGTGGAGATTTCGGACAAAGATATTGCCAAAGCAAATGATGATGTAAATGATAAAGGTGAGATAGTAA
The DNA here is from genome assembly GCA_041746235.1 of Pyrinomonadaceae bacterium. Classification (GTDB taxonomy): domain Bacteria; phylum Acidobacteriota; class Blastocatellia; order Pyrinomonadales; family Pyrinomonadaceae; genus Aridibacter. The sequence continues at coordinate 575 of JBGTHN010000741.1, forward strand.
TTAAAGATGACGATTTTGATGGTCTTAATACAGAAAAAGAAACAACAGAAAAAAGTAGTGAGGAAATATCAAAATTAGATTCCGACGGATCAAAAATCACGACGATGTATGACGGTTATGGCAATAAAACCGAAACAAAAGTATTCGGTAATGATTCTCGTCTAAAAATGGTCATTGTGCGAACAAGTGCGGACGGAAGCAAGCAGGTTTTTGTTTACGGACATAACGGCGAAGTAAAAAGTGTGCCGCAAAATATGTTTGATAAAGTGTTGAAAAGTCCGTCCGGTGAGATTGCTAATGCAGCACAAATATACGAAACACGCGAAGATAAGGAAAGAAGAAAAGAGGAACTTGCCCAAAGAAAAATAGATAGACAAAGGGAATTGGCTAATAATGATTTTCCTGTTATAAGACAACCTGGTTTTGAAAACAACAGAGGAAATATGGATTCAATGAACGAAGATTCAGAAATTCAAACACCTTCAACAAAAGAAGCAAAAGTGCAAATATCCGACAATCAACCAACAAAAGAAGATTAGTAGAATTATATTGTGATTTAGAATAACTATTGAAAGATTTAGCGTTATTTTGATTTTCTAGTTTTGTTTGTGCTTCAAGGCAAGTTTGAGAAAGTTTTCAAACAAAATTCGACCGTCGCGTGATTCATTCGGATGTTCCCAACGGGTTGGATTTTTTGACCAATCTTCAAAAGATTTTTCGAGATGAAATTGGACAGTATAGATCAATTGATCGTCTGCACGCTTAACCATCATTTGATTTTTGCACAAATAAGATTTTGCCAGATGCTTGAATCCTTTGGGAATTCCCATCACTTGAAGTCCGTGATTTTGCCAAACCCGCAAAATTCTGTCCTGCAAAGTGTAATCCTGCCAAATTCCGCTCGTCGTATCGGTAATTCCTTCAAAGATCGGATCGTCCGTATCAATGATTTTTACAAAACGATATTGAAATTCCGCCATTCGTCCCGTGCGGATTTCGTGTTGTTCACGATTGTCGAGCGTTCTCAATTTATTTCCGAAAGAATAACCAATAAGTTGATGAGCTCCGCAAATTCCCAGAACGGGAATTTTTGTTGATTTTATAAAGTTTGCAAAATTTTCGATATGGTCGGGATTGTAATAATCAAAATCCGTCAATGTTCCACTCATTACGATCGCATCTGGACAAAAACTTTCTGCGGCATCGGCAATTTCGGAAAGATGAACTGTTAAGGTTTTCGGTTGTTTAACAAGTCTTTTTACATTGCTGGCGATATTGTCGCAAGCCATCTGCGTAAGTTTTCTTTCAAGTCGCAGATTTTTATCAACATCAACGTTCCAATCCTTGATGGCTAGTTCCGACAGATCCGATTCATAACGCAACAAGTTATTAACAATTAAAACTCTTGCGTGTTCGATTTGCTTTTCGATCGGTTCGTAACGGCAAAAATTTTGCTTATTATAAGGAAAAGGCAAATCAAATGTTTGCGGTGTGTTTTTTTCTGCAATTGCATCCAACATAGGCGAGTTTTATTTTAACATTTTCGGAAAATGTAACAAATAGAAAAAGTAAAATTAACAATTTACCCGGAATTTAGATTGTATTTTTAACTTTTGCGTTGTTTTGTGCTTTTTTTGAATTCGGGCATTAATTCGCCAGCACCGATTTCTTTGATCTCTTCACGGACTTCACGGATCAATCCGGCTCGCAAACGACCGCGAACAGCGGCTGATTTTCCGTCCGTTTCTCTGGCGACAAGCAGTAGCATTTTATGCCACGAAGATTCGAGTTCGTCGGCAATACTGGAAATTTTTGTGATGTCATAAGGAACGGCAACATCTTTGCAACCGAGCCACGCAAAAACCTGCAAGTAACGTGCGGTTGAAAGATCAGGACAGGAAAAACGCTTGTTGCCGACCTTTAACTCAACGCCGAGAAGCGTGTGTTGAATAATTGCCCGATTTTCTTTTTTGGGAATATCAAGTTCGTGCGATCGCGTTCTTTGCGAACGTATCTTTTCCTCATAAATATGCGGAATCCACGCTTTGCCCAAATCTTTTTTTATTTCATCAACGATCGTCATAAACCAACCTCAGATACAATATCATAATATCTGTTTAAGTATGAATAAAAAACAATAGCTACGTAAATAAAAGACAATGAAAAAATATTCGGCAACCTAATAATTATGCTATGCTTCTCATCAATGTTGACAATGAAAAGTCAACAAAGATTTACTAACCGAAGATAACGTGAGAAACCCGATTCTCGTAGCTTTACCACAAGATCATCTCTCCTTTTCTTTTTATCTTCAAAGACTTATATTCATTGAAACAATCTATATTATATAAAGGAGAAATGTGATGAAAAATCCAATGCCCTCTTTGTTTTCTTTAACAATACTGGTTTTTCTTACGATCAGCGTAACATCTCAACAGATAGGAATTTCGGGAGTAGTAAACTATTCAAATAATGAAACTCGTCAATCAGATTATTATGGCGAAATGAGTTTTGAACTAGATGATGATCCGACATTGAAAGCTCTCAAAAGAGATCTACTGAACTTGACGAACAGTAAAAAAGAAATTGAAAACGAGATCAGAACTTTAACTAATCAAATTAAGCAATTGAATGTGGAGTTAAGGAATTTGGAGCAAAAACTTCAAAGTTGTGAAGCAAATCCGACTCTGGAATGCAAAAACGAAACTAAAAGAATACAGCAACAGATCGGTATCATTAAAGATTCCATTCAAACCGCAAATCAACAAATTCAAACAAAAAACACAGCTATCGTCGAATTGGACAGACAGATGACGGCAAAAAACACCGAGATAAAACGACGCAGTGATCTGTTGGTGTCTAATATTCTTGAATTTAACAAACGCGGTTTTAATGAAAGCGGAAAAGACGGACGACTTGACGGACGTATTTTGGCTGAACAACGCGGCAGACATTTCGGCAGAATTGACGGTTTAAGAATCGGTGAATATGACGGAAAAAATGACGGAATTATAAAAGCCCGCAAAGAAGGTTTTGAAGAAGGTGCGATCGTTGGCAAAAATGAAGCCGAAGCCAAAGGCAGAACAAATGGAAATATTGACGGCACAAAAGAAGGAAATATAAACGCGGCTTTGCGAAACGGTGAAATAAATGGACGCAAAAAAGCGGAAGATTCCGATGCTTTTGAAGTTGGACAGGATCAAGGCGAAGCGGATGGATTAAAACGTGCTGTTACTGAAGGTAAAAGAGTTGGAGAAAGCAAAGGCGAAGCGGAAGCAGTAAAAAAATATGAAAGCCTTGATTTAAAAGAAGAAAATAAATTCGGAGCATTTGCCGGAACTTTTTCCAACGATATTCCGGCGTTTCCCGATAATTATCGAGGCGGCGACAATTATCGCCCGACTGCTCCTTCGGCGGATAATGTTTTATATGGAAAGGCTTTTGTAGATGGTTATAGATTTGGATATTGGCGGACAATTCAAAATGCCTACGAGCGAAATATCGAAGAACTTTATAATGTCGAATACAATTTTGCTCATAAGGAATCCTACGATCGTTATTATTTTCGGGAATATCCCGAAGACCGACGAGCCGGATTTAACGAAGGACGCGAAACGACTTTTAACTTGATCTATCCTGATATTTATGAGGAATATTTTGATCGTTCCAAACAAAGATTCTCGACTTCTCCCGATACGAATTCGCCCGAATATAAACTCAATTTTGACGAACGATCCAGAACGACCTACGAGGAAGTTTATGAAGAAATAAGATCCGCAAATTATAATAGAAACGAAGCAAGGGTTTTTGCTTTAAATATTGAAAAACACACGGAAGAATTTCGCGTCAAAAGATTTGCGGAAGTCGTTTCAGTTTATGAAAACTATCCTGTTTTGAAATTTGTTTCA
>JBGTHN010000742.1:0-2556 GCA_041746235.1 Pyrinomonadaceae bacterium
AGCGCATAGTCGGTCTGGTCGGGCTTTACAAACGCCGTCATTTTAAGGAAAAAGAAACGGGAAATTCGCTCGTCAATCGTTTTCACAAAATGGTCGAAACTTCGCCCGCGACGCAAAAAGCGTATGAACGCACTTCAACGCCGATGTTTAATAAATTGGCAAAAACGGCGAACTCGATGCTCGACAAAGTTACGCCCGAATGGGGCGGCGGACGCATCAATGACATTGTGGGCGACATAAAAAAAGGCATTGACGAATTTGAACGCACGACGCAGGAAACGATGGACGCTTTTGCAATGTTTAAGCCGTTTATGGTTGATAACGAATACAATTATCGCTCGGATCATGTGCGGGAATTGATGTTGAAGATCAAGAAAAGCGAGAAGGATCTGCTGCCGTGGTATCCCGAAGATTTGGATTGGTATGACTATTGGCTGAACATACATTTTCCGGGTTTGCGAAAATGGGTTTTACCGCAATTGGAAGAAGATTTGAAAGCTGTCGAACGCCGTGATTATACATACAAAGACCTTGCTGATCTGTTCGACACGGCGACGAAGCGTTTTCCAACCCGCGTTTCGATGAAGATCGAGCGAAACGGAAAACTCGAACAATATACTTACGAAGATGTGCGTGAATTGGCTTTGCGTGCCGCAGGTTTCCTGGCTCACAAGGGAATTCAGCAAGATGATCGCGTGATTCTTTTTTCGCACAATATGCCCGAATGGGGTTTGACTTATTTCGGAATTATCAAAGCCGGAGCGACTGCAATTCCGATTGATCCCGCAAGTTCAGTTGATGAAATTATCAATTTTGCAAAAGCGGGCGAAGCGTCGGCGATTGTCATTAGTCCTAAGTTGTTGGAAGACAATCCCGAATTAGCTGACCGATTTAAAAAGGAAAAATTAAAGGTTGAAATTTTCACTTTTGAAGACGTTTTTGAAATGCCCGACGAAACGGAAGAAGCACAAAGGCTCGCATTATTGCCGAATCGAATTGTCGCAACTTCGCCCGCTTCGTTGATTTTCACTTCGGGAACGACGGGAACGCCGAAAGCCGTGATGCTTTCGCACAAAAACTTTACGAGTATGGTTTCGATGCTCTCATCCGTTTTGGAAATGACGGTTGAAGACGGCATTTTGTCCGTTTTGCCGATGCACCATACGTTTGAATTTTCGGCTGGATTTTTGACTCCATTTACCAACGGAACGCAAATTCGTTATCTCGAAGAATTGTCAAGCGACGAACTCGCACGAGCCATCGAAAACGGTCACGTAACAGGAATGGTCGGCGTTCCCGCACTTTGGGAAATGCTCCACCGACGCATCAAGACTCGTCTTCGTGATCGTGGAGATTGGTTCGCGGACATCGCTGATAACATTATTGATTTCAACGCCTGGTTACGCGACAACACGCCGTTTAATCTCGGTCCCATCGTCTTTTTCCCGATCCACGAAGGAATGGGCGGACGAATGCGTTATCTGATTTCGGGCGGTTCGGCGTTGAGCGAAAAAGTTCAAAAAGATTTGCACGGACTCGGGTTCAACGTCCTCGAAGGTTACGGTTTGACCGAATCTTCCCCAGTTCTGACAGTAACTCGTCCGCAAAATGAATTGATTAAAGGAAGCGTCGGAAAACCGCTTCCGGGCGTGGAAGTTATGATCTCCAACCCTGATGCAAAAGGTGTCGGCGAGGTTCTCGCACGCGGGCAAAACATTATGCTCGGCTATTACAAAAACGATGAAGCGACCGACGAAGCGATTGACGAAGACCGCTGGCTCAAAACGGGCGATCTCGGCAAACTCGACGAAGATGGAAATCTATATATCGTCGGGCGTTCAAAAGATGTAATCATTGATTCGAACGGCAAAAATATCTACCCCGACGAGATCGAAGAACTCTACGGAAAATCCGATTTCATCAAGGAATTATCAGTCGTCGGTCTGCAGGACGAAAACGGCGGTGAAAAAATCGCTTGCCTCGTCGTGCCTGACTATGAAAAAGATATTTCGCTAACGCGTGCCGAAACAAACAAGACTGTCGAAAAACATTTTCGTGAAATTTCGGCGACATTAGCGTTTCATAAACGCGTGCAGATTTTGCACACAACGCCTTTTGAATTGCCGCGAACGGCAACGCGAAAAGTTAAGCGTCCCGAAGTGGTCGAAATGATCGAAACTTTGGAAAATCGTTCAAAATCCAAAACGAAAAAGATCGTCGAAACCAAAGGCGATGACAATATGCTTTGGATTCGCAAGATCGTCGCCAGCGTATCGAACCAACCGCTCGCGGAAGTTGATGCAAGTTCTCGTTTAACAGATTTAGGCTTTGATTCATTGATGTTCGTCGAATTGCAAGGTGCGATCGAAGACGGCGGCGGACGTGTTTTATCGCCCGACGAACTAAACGAAGTCCAAACCGTAAATGAAATTCTCGCGGTCGTCCAACGAGTTGATAAATCAAAGAAAATCGCTGACGAGCCGAAGTTAGAGGACAAAGACGAGGAACTATATATTCCTTCGCTCGTCAAAACAGTCGGAAACAGAATCGTCAGTT
>JBGTHN010000743.1:0-2196 GCA_041746235.1 Pyrinomonadaceae bacterium
GAAATTCCCGGAGCCTGGGATATTGCTTTCGTTCGTCAGGCTGATGGAATAGTAATTCTCGAAGCACCGATCTCTTCAGGATATTCCGCAAAAGTTATCCTAGAAGCCAAAAAGCGTTTTCCAAATGAAAAGATCAAAGGAATTATTACAACTTCAGATGCTTTTCCACATCTTGGCGGAATCCGCGAATACGTCGCTCAAAAGATTCCGATCTATGCACTCGACTTAAACAAAAGTATCTTAGAAAAAATTATCAATTCTCCGCGAAAAATGAATCCCGATAATTTAGAACGCAATTCCACAAATCCGAATTTCAAATTTGTGTCAAACAAAACCGTTATTGGAAAAGGAGAAAACAGGCTTGAGATCTATCCAATTCGCACCGAATCGGGCGAGCGAATGATGATGGTTTATTTTCCTGCTCACAAAATTCTCTACACGAGCGATCTTGTGCAAAAACTTCGCAACGGTAGTTTTTTTATGCCGCAGTATCTGTCAGAAATTATGCACGTGGTGAAACGCGAAAACTTGAATGTCGAAAATATTTTCGGAATGCATTTAAGCAAAACGGCTTGGACAGAGGTTTTGGATACTGTTATGGATCAAAATAAAAAAGCCGTCGAAGTCGAAAAATAACAAGAAATAAAAGCTATGTTAAACGAAATAATTAACGCCATTCTACAGGTTTTGGTATTTACACTAATTCCGTTTGTTGTTTACCTGATTACAAATCGAAAATTCAAAGGTTTTTTCGAGTATATCGGGCTAAAGAAACCTCCAAAAAAAGCTTTGTTTCTTGCCCTTTCTACATCGCTTATTTTTGTTGCCGGTGGAATTTCTCTGGCTTTTGTAAGTAATGAAGTGAGGGAAGTTCTGATAAATCCGCCAAGTATTACGGGAAAGATAAGAGAAATGGGACTTCAACCTGCTTCCATTATTCTTTTGCTGATTCTCGCTTGGGTTAAAACATCTCTTGCGGAAGAGATCTTATTCAGAGGTTTTATCGCCAAAAGATTAGTAAGTTGGTTGGGTTTTAAGGCAGGAAATGTTTTGCAAGCGATATTTTTTGGATCAATTCATCTTTTATTATTTTGGGCATTATCGAAAGCCGGTGCCGGATTTCTTATTTTTATCTTTTTGTTTTCAGGTACTGCCGGATACATCGTCGAATATATCAATGAAAAATATGGCGAAGGAAGCATTATTCCGGGGTGGATCGCTCATGCATTGGGAAACACTATTTCTTATACGGTCATTGCGTTTATGATATAGAACAACAAATGGAGTGGATTAAATTGCGTTAGGTATTGTTCAAAAAAAGTTTTCAATATTTATGAAGTCAAAGGAAAAAGGATTAAATTATGAAGCGAAAAATTATAGCTGTTGTAGCAGGAATTGTGTCGGCATTTGTGGTAATGATTGCGGTTGAGATGATCGGCTCATTGATCTTCCCAATGCCTTCAAACATAGATATTACGAACCGCGAAGCGATGACTGAATATATGTCAAATATGTCTATCGGTGCTTATTTGATGGTTGCTTTAGGTTGGGTGTTGAGTTCTTTTGCCGGAGGTTTTGTCGTAACAAAGATTTCAAAAGAACAATCCGTCCGCTTTCCATTATTTATTGGAATGCTTCTGACCATCGGCGGGGTAATAAATTTCATATTGCTTCCGCATCCTGTTTGGTTTATGATTTTGGGTTTTCTGATCTTTATTCCGATTTCACTCATCGGTCATCAAGTAGCAAAGGACAAGATTTGATCCCGAAAGTTGAAGCGGTTCTGCTTCGTAACAAGTTTATAATAAAGTCCAATTACATAATATGAATTCAAATTTATTAAAAAGGATTTTGGCTTACTTCATAGATTGTCTATTGTTGTTTACCGGTCTTTTAATTTGGCAAGCTGTTCTATATTTCATAAATCCGATTGTGAAAATAATAAATAGCGGCAATCAGCCCGAAAATTGGCAAATTCATTTATGGGTTTTTCTAACTGCTTCGATCCCTTTTTTATTATACTTCGCCGTAATGACAAGCTCCGCAAAACAGGCAACTTATGGAATGAGGCTTCTAAAGATAAAAGTAGCAGATCTGAATGGTAATCGAATCGGATTTGGAAAAGGACTTTTGCGGTCTGCTGTAATGCTTATACCTTTCGAGTTAAATCACACTGTAATGTTTCATTTAGCTTCT
>JBGTHN010000744.1:0-3163 GCA_041746235.1 Pyrinomonadaceae bacterium
GCCCGACGGCAAACAGATCGTCTATCGTGCATTCCATCCGAAAACGGAAGCAGAGATCGCACGTTATAAAGATCGCCTCGCAAATGACCTGATCGAACCGAACAATTTTGAACTTTGGATAATGAACGCAGACGGAACGAACAAACGCAAAATAACCGATCTAGGTGCGGCATCGTTTGCACCGTATTTTCATCCGAACGGCAAAAAGATAATCTTTTCGTCAAATCATTTTGCTGATGATCCGCGTAAACGAAATTTTGATCTTTTAATGATAAATGTTGACGGAACAGAACTTGAAAGAATCACAACTTATGAATCTTTCGACGGATTCCCGATGTTCTCGCCCGATGGTAAAAAATTAGTTTTCGCTTCAAACCGAAACGCCGAAACACAAGGCGACACAAATGTTTTCATCGCCGATTGGGTTGAGTAAAAGGTCGGAACGCAAGCGTCCCGCTTGCAATGAGTGCGATAGCACGAAAACAAAGTTAGTAAACTATAAAGTTAAGCGGAAGCTGGGAAATGCAAAATTCCGCCTTCCGCTTTTCAAATTTGTAGTAAAAAGCGATGGCACAAAAAAAGTCAATTTTTGGGCAACGTCGGAAATCACGATTATTGATATAATACCGAAATAATGAGGAATGAAATTATGAGATCGATTATTACAACATTTTGCTTACTATTTTTATTTACACAAATTTCTTTCAGTCAGAATTTAGAAGTTCCAACTTTAAGTCCTTTAACCGAGATTTCGCAGGAAGTCGCTTTGACGAAAGTAAATTTGAGTTATGCACGTCCGAGTGCGAAAGGGCGTAAGGTTTTTGGTGAACTCGTTCCGTTCGGTGAAATCTGGCGAACAGGTGCGAATGCTTCAACGAAACTTACTTTTACGGAAGATGTGAAGATCGCGGGAAATGCGTTGAAAGCAGGAACTTACGCACTTTATACAATTCCGAATGAAAAAGAATGGACGATAATTATTCACAATAATACAAAACATCGTTCGCTTGCGGGAGACGTTTATAAACAATCCGAAGATGCGTTTCGCTTTACGGTAAAGCCTGAGAAAATAAACAATTTCGTCGAAACTTTTACGATCCAATTTTCAGATGTTTCAACAAATTCCTGTTATCTGACAATTAGTTGGGAAAACACAAGCGTTAAATTTAAGATCGAATTCGATGTTGATTCGCAAGTTAATAAACAGATCGCCGAACTGCAAAAATCACCCGACGGAATGAGCGACGGAAATTATTTTCTGGCGGCGGAGTATTATTTTCATAACGACAAAGATCTGAACAAATCGGTTGAGTGGATAAAAACTGCGATCGAAAAAAGCCCGAAAAATCCGCGTTACGGTTTATTACACGCCAAGATATTAACCAAACAAGGAAAAAAATCCGAAGCATTAAAGGTTATTGAAACAGCAAACGCTTGGGCAAAAGAGAAGAACAATTCCAATTATATCGAGCAAACGCAAGTTTTTTGGGATTCAATAAAGTAATTTATCAAGAAGTTTATTATGAAAAAGCAATTATTTAGTTTTCTAATTATATTAACTTTCGTTTTCAGTGTTTCGGCACAAAAAACGAAGCAGTCAAAAACCGAGAAAAATTTAAGAACGCACGTTTCTTATCTAGCATCCGACCAACTTGAAGGACGCAGAACGGGCGAACGCGGAGCCATCTCGGCGGCGGGTTATGTGGCGAATATGTTTGCCGCTTATAAACTCGATGCGGGTTATAAAGACAAAAAAAATCCGAAGGCAAAAGCGAATTATCTGCAACCGTTTGAATATGTTTCGGGCGTTGAACTAGGCGAAAATAATTCGCTTGTCGTTGACGGCGTTAGTATGAATTTGAAAACGGACTGGATGCCCGTTGGGTTTACACCGAACGGAAATATCTCAAATTCGCAGGTAGTTTTTGCAGGTTACGGGATCGAATCGGGACGCTTGAATTATGATGATTATGCGAATGTAGATGCCAAAAATAAATTGGTTTTGGTTCTCAACGGTAATCCCGACAACGGCAATCCGCATAGTCAATTCGGTTCGATCGGTTTGCACGCGAAAGCTAATATCGCCAAGCAAAAAGGTGCGAAAGGTTTGATCGTTGTCGCCGAAAACGAAAAATTTGCGGTTGATAATATGGCTCAATTAAAGTTTGATCAAACGCTTGGAACAATGGCAGTTCCGACGATCGTTATTTCAAGACAAGTCGCCGCGAAGCTTTTTAGAACTGACGAAAAAGGCTTGCAGGAAATTGAAAAATGGATGGCAATGCGTAAGGAAACGCCCGAATCTATTCAAATAAAACTTGCTCAGGAATTTAATGCGTCGGCAAATCTGAATGTGAATCTTACGAAAAAACAAGCCGAAGCATACAACGTCATCGGCATCGTCGAAGGACGCGATCCGGTTTTGAAAAATGAAGCGATCATCATTGGTGCTCATTACGATCATTTAGGTCGCGGTGGCTCGGGCAGTCTCGCACCGAATTCAAAGGATATACACAACGGAGCCGACGATAACGCTTCGGGAACTTCCGCGATGATCGAACTCGCACGCCAATTTCGTAAAGAGAAAAACAAACGCACATTAATTTTCATCGGCTTTGGCGGCGAAGAAGAAGGATTGTTAGGTTCAAAGGCTTACACGGAAAATCCTATTTTCCCGCTCGATAAAACCGTAGCGATGATAAATATGGATATGGTCGGGCGTTTGAATGAAGGCAAATTGACCGTCGGCGGTATCGGAACTGCGAGCGAATGGGAGAAAAAAGTCAATGATAATAATGAAAATTTAATGGAACTTATTAGATTAACAAAAGCTTCAGGAGAGAAACCTAGAGAATATAAAAAGTTTAACTTACAACTCAATCAAGACGGTTTCGGACCAAGCGATCATTCCTCGTTTTACGCCAAGAAAATTCCTGTCCTATTCTTCTTTACGGGAACTCATACGGATTATCATAAACCTTCCGACGATGCGGACAAGATCAATTATGAAGGTTTAGAGAAAATTACCGAATATGTTGCCGAGATAGTTAAAACGGTTGACCAAAATCCGACACGCCCGACTTATACGGTCGCAAAAAGTTCGGGTTCGATGGGCGGACGCACGAGTTTTAATGTAAGTCTTGGAACAATTCCAAGTTATGCC
>JBGTHN010000745.1:0-3046 GCA_041746235.1 Pyrinomonadaceae bacterium
GCAACGCAACCGCAGAAGGCTTTGGAATATTGTCAAACTGCATCGCAACTTGAACCAACAAATATAAATCACGCCATCGGTTTTGGAGCTGCACTCGTTCAATTAAAAAGATTTGACGATGCCGTAAAGTTGTTTCAAAAACTACTGGCAATTTCACCGGAAAATTATACAATTAGAGCAAATTACGCAACGGCACTTTTTCAACTCAATAGATTTCAAGAAGCAAAAACAGAATATGAATGGATAACTCAAAAACAACCCGATTTGGCTGTCGCATACTTTTTTCTGGCGATCTCTCACGATCGTTTGGAAGAATACTTAGATGCGATGGCAAATTATCAGCAGTTTTTAAAACTTGCCGATGATTCATTAAAACTTGAGGTTGAAAAAGTAAATCTTCGTCTGCCGACTTTGCAAAATCAGATCAAACAAGGAAAAGGAAAAAAAAGGAGATAAAAATGTTAAAAGTAAAAAATAAAAAGTTAAAAATTAACAGCCATATAGTGTTATCAAACAATTACAAATTAAATTCGTTGACGGAAAAAACGACTCGTTTTTTTACTTTTTACCTTTTACTTTTTACTTTTTCTTTTTTACTTTTGCAACCTGCTTTTGGTCAAGAGGATTATGATGATGCTCCCGAAGATTTAGTTCCGCCGCCATTAAACTTCATAAATAAAGATGAGCAAAAACAATTGGAAGCGGAAACAAAAATGAAAGAACGCACAAAACTAGCTTTGGAACTTATGGATGCCAAGCTAATCAAATCTGAAGAATATGTAAAACAAGAAGATTATCAGGAATCTCTAAATCAAATCGGACAATTTCAAGGAATTTTAATAAATACATTAAAGTTCTTGAAATTTAATGAAGACAGTCGTGGCGTGGATAAAAATTTCAAAAAACTTGAAATAACACTCAGAGATTTTATGCCGAGACTTGAACTTATACGCCGAGAGATGCCTTATAAATACGGCTACCACGTTAAACGAATGCTCTCTTTTGTCCGCGATGCCAGAACAAAAGCACTCAATCCACTTTTTGATGATACAGTTTTGCCCGAAGGAAATAATTAACAATATGAGTTACAAAAACATTTATACATTATTCTTCACCCTAACAATATTTATTGGTTTAAGTTTTATTTTTCCCACCGAAAATGCGAATGCCCAACGTCGTGACCATTTAACCACAGAAGAAATTGAGATCGTCCGTGATGTGCAGGAAATTGATAAGCGTATGCTCGTATTTATCAAAGCGATTGACAGACGTTTTATGGTTTTGAATGGCGTAGATAAATTAGACGAAAAACAAAAGAAACGTAACGAAAAAGATTCGGAATTTTGGGGAGAATTGCCGGAAGGAACGCAAACCGATCTACTTTCCGACATTGATAAAATCCTCGATGAAGCCGTCAGCAAGATCGAAGATGTTGCCGAACGTGATATGAAAAGCGAACTTTTTCCGGTTGCCGTTCACGTCTTAGCAGATTACTCAAAAACGGTAATTCCACGCTTGGAAAAATTCGCAGAAAACAACACTAATCGTCGTGAAGTTGCCGTCATCAATAGTGCTGTCGGTAATTGTAAGGATTTGATCGAAGCCTCCGCAAAAGTTCCGAGACCTGACGAAAAATTTATGAAAAAGAGAACAAAAAAAATTGGACACACAGAAGAATTTCCATTCTAAAAGATTTTTTGAAGACGAAAAAACCGTCATAGAATATATTGAGGCATGCGAAGGATTAGACGGACGTTTCCTAATCGAAATTCTAAAAAAACATCTCAAACCAAATTCAACCGTTTTAGAAATCGGAATCGGTGCGGGAAAAGATTTGGACATTTTAAAAGAATCTTTCAAAGTCACGGGTTCGGATTATTCAAAAGTTTTTCTAAATATTTACAAACAAAAAAATCCAAATGCAGATTTGCTTTTGCTTGACGCTGTAACCTTGGCGACAGACAGAAAATTTGATTGCATTTATTCAAATAAAGTGCTTCATCATTTATCACGCAAAAATTTAATAAAATCTTTGAACCGACAAAAAACCTTATTAAATAAAGACGGAATTTTGTTTCATACATTTTGGCTCGGCGAAAAAGCAGAAAAATTTCAGGACCTGCATTTTATTCAATACAAAATAGATGAATTAAAAGAATTGACTCAAAAAGATTACAAATTGCTCGAAATTCAAACTTTTGAAGAGATGCTTATAAATGATTCGGTATATTTAATCTTACAACATAAATGAATATTCGGGTATAAGTCATACAAATTCTAATACATTGTTTTTCTAATCTATCTATTCTTGACGCTTCCAACTTGCGAGTGTTAGTTTCTTTTTTTACACTATTTTAAAACATTATGTCAGACACAAATTTGCAGAAAACACCGCTTAATGAAGTTCATCGTGAATTGGGTGGAAAAATGGTTGATTTTGGTGGTTGGGATATGCCCGTACAATATACTGCCGGAACAATGAAAGAACATCTTCAAACGCGAAATCATTGCGGATTATTCGACGTTTCGCATATGGGCGAAATTCACGTTGACGGTAAAGATGCGATTTCATTTATTAATTCAATTACAACTAACGACGTAACAAAATTGGTTGACGGACAAGCACATTATTCGGCTTTGACTTATGAGAACGGAACGGTTGTTGATGATCTGCTCGTTTATCGTTTTAATGACGAAAAATTATTGCTAGTGGTAAATGCGGGAACGCAGGAAAAAGATTGGGAATGGATAAGTTCACATCGCGGCGATTATGATGTTGATCTCAGCCACGCGAGCGTTGAATATTGCCAGATCGCCATTCAAGGTCCGAAAGCATTGGATATTCTGCAAACATTGACCGATACGAAATTGGACGAAATAAAATACTATCATTTTATAAACGGTGAAGTTGACGGAGTTCCTTCGATAATTTCACGGACTGGTTACACGGGCGAAGATGGTTTTGAAGTTTATGCCGACGCGTCAAAAGCAGTTCAACTCTGGAACAAAATGCTCGAAGCGGGAAATTACGGTGAAGAAGACGGAA
>JBGTHN010000746.1:0-7986 GCA_041746235.1 Pyrinomonadaceae bacterium
AAAGGAGATAGATCAACGCGGCGAGTTTCTTTCAACGCTTTCAGATCAACAACCGAAAGCGAACTTCCCGGAGTTTGAGCTCCATAATTTGCCACAAAAGCCGTTTTTCCATCTTGCGAAACAACAACCTCGTGTGGCGAATCTCCAACGCCGACATTTCCCAAAACTTTCAAAGTATCCGCATCAAAAACCGTCAAAGACGCTTCGTTTTTATTCAAAACAAGTAAAAGTGGTTTATCTGTTTGTGTTATTTGCGAACAAGCGATCAAAGGAAATAAAAGCAATAAAATTGCGTTTAAAAATAAAAAAGTCCGTATGAATTTCATATCATTTCTCCGTGTTTTTATGAATTGATATGATTTTTACGGACTTCTTACAAAAATGTTTCTCTTTAATATATTAATATTTCAAACGATGTGAAAAGTTCTTTCTGAATTTGCCGACCTTCGGTGAAACGACTGCCGAACAATATGGTTGATTCGGATTATTTGCAAAATAATTCTGATGATAATCTTCCGCCGGATAAAAGTTTGTGAACTCGGTAACTTCCGTTACAATGTCGTCGTCAAAAATTCCTTGTTCTGTAATTTCTTCAATAACTTTGTCAGCAGTTTCTTTTTGTTCATCCGAATGATAAAAGATCGCTGAACGATAAGATGAACCGATGTCGTTGCCTTGTCTGTTCAAAGTCGTCGGATCGTGTGTGCCGAAAAATATCTCTAAAACTTCCTTGTATGAAATTTCTTCGGGGTTAAATTTTATCTGTATAACTTCGGCGTGTCCCGTTGTTTCCGAGCAAACTTCCTGATAGGTCGGATTTTCCGTATGTCCGCCGGAATAACCCGAAACGACATCTTCAACACCAATTACCGAATCAAAAACCGCTTCCGTACACCAAAAACATCCGCCGCCTAATGTTGCTGTTTCTAAATTATTTTCCATAATATTATTTCAGCAAATCGGCGGTCGGAACGCAAGCGTCCCGCTTGCAATGAGTGCGATAGCACGAAAACAAATGTGGCGAACTTTAAAGATTATCCATATCTTTAAAGTTCGCCATCTTTTCTTGAACGCGGTTGCATTCATTGCAAGCGGGACGCTTGCGTTTCCGGCAAATCTATTTTTTCGATTTCAAAGCATCTTCCTGTTTTTTCCTGTCTTCATCAGAAAAATTCAAAGATGCTGGCATACTCGATTGACGATATTTAGCGACATTTCGTGCAATTGAGCCAAATGCTTCTTCCGTTCCTTCCGCATTTGCCGCATAGGTCAACGCTGCGTTTGCACTAATTCCGATTGCTTGAGCACTCAAAACCGCATCCTGATTTGCACCGATAAATATAAATTCCCATTTGTATGTATCTTTTTGATGGCTGATCATTTGATTGATTTTTACTGCTGAAAATTCTTTTGAAGCATTTTCAAAACCATCCGTTAAGATCACAAACACAATTTTATCAGGTCTATCATTTTCATTTAGATCTGCAAGCCTTTGTCCAACCGAATTTATTGTTCGACCAACTGCATCATAAAGTGCAGTCATTCCGCGAGGTTGAAAGGTATTTTCGGTTAATTTATCCGCCGAATTTATATCTTTGTCCGTATAGACGACTTCATATTGGTCATCAAACTGCACAAGCGAAAGCGATGCTTCGCCTTCAACCTTTTGCTGTTCGCTCAAAAAACTATTAAATCCACCGATCGTGTCTGATTTCACGCTTTCCATCGAACCCGAACGGTCAAGAATTATTGTAATGTCTGTTTTGTTTTTCATATCGTTTTACTCCTTAATTTACGGCGATTCTTTTAGCTTTGAGGTCTGGCTTTTTCTTATCGCTCTAACTTTAATAACGAGAACAAAATATTTATGTTGCAAATTTGCTCTAAATATCTCTGTTGAATGTTCGATTATTGATTATATCAGAGCGTTTTAAAATCTTGGAGAAAAAAATCAATGGAGCAACGGAATAACATTACAATTTGGCTATATCAATGAGCATTTTCAAGTGAACTATGAAGATTTACGAGTGAACGACAAGCATTTACAGGTGGACAACGAAGATTTACGGGTGAACGATGAAGATTTACAAGTGGACAACGAAGATTTATGGGTGAACGATGAAGATTTACAGGTGGACAACGAAGATTTATGGGTGAACGATGAAGATTTACAAGTGAGAGTTCATCATTCACAGGTGAACGACGAACATTCACAACTGAACGATGAACTTTCACAGGTGAACGACGAACATTCACATCTGCACTGTGAATATTACAACGATTTGATCAAAGATAATTTAGGCGATCTCTATATATTCTACTCCGACGATTGGAATACGATAAGGTGTTTGGATCAGGTCGTTGGAAATAATTTGGTTGCGTCCGTTTTCTTTGGCTTGATAGAGTGCTTGATCCGCTGCTTTAATTAACTCGGATTCTAGCATTCCTAATTCGGCAAGAGTTGTCGCAATCCCTATACTGACAGTCAAAAATTTTCCTGTTTCGGAATTATCGTGAGAAATTTGAAGGTTATTTACATTTTCAAATGCTTCTCTGGCGACGGTCAATGCTCCCTCGGCATCGGTTCCGCCCAAAATTATTGCAAATTCTTCGCCGCCGAATCTGGCGACAAGATCAGTCGGGCGATGAATAGTTTGTCGTAATGCCTTGGCAACTTTCTTTAAACAATCGTCGCCTTCCAAATGCCCGTATGTGTCGTTAAAAAGTTTGAAATTGTCTATATCAATTAAAATTAGTGAAATCTCAGTTTTGAAGCGAATCGCACGATGCCATTCGTCTGCAAGGAATTCCTCAAAACGACGGCGATTTCCGATTGCTGTCAGTCCGTCGGAATTTGCCAGATGTTGTAATTCCTTGTTTGCTTTTTTTAGTTCTTCGGTTTTTTCGTCAACCAGTTTCGCCAAACGCCTTTCGTTTGCTTCCAATTGAAAAACGCTTACTTTCCAAACTGTCAATAAAACTAAAACCCCAACTGCGAGACAAAGCAAATAAAACCAGCTCGTTTGATAAATAAAAGGCTGCAACTCCAATTTTATTGTTGCTCCTTCTTCATTCCAGATGCCGTCGCTATTTGCCGCTTTGACGCGAAACTGATAATTTCCCGGCGGCAAATATGAATAATAAGCCGTCCGATTCTTGTCAGCATCTATCCAATCTCTGTCGTGTCCTTCGAGTTTGTATTTGAATTTAATTTGATTGGATTTTATCAAACTTATTCCCGTAAACTTTATTTCGACGTTTTTTTGCCCCGCTTCGATCGTCAAACCATCGTGAATATTAACATTTTCTCTTTCGACCGTTGCCGATTCGATAACAACCGATGGTGGCAAAGCGTTATAAGTTTCAGCTTCGGGATTGACGATTGCCACACCGTTTTGTGTCGGAAACCAAAAATTTCCGTCATCGTCTTTAAGGCTTGCGGGTTGTCTTCCGCCATTGCATTCGTTGTTGAGCATTCCGTCCGCTACGCCATAGCCGATGCTGTTTATTTGTTTGATCTTTCCATCAGCAAAATCATTTAAATCGCGTTTTTTAACCCGATAAATTCCGCCATTTGAACTTATCCAAAAATAACCGCGATTGTCTTCTTGAATTGCAAATACGCCGTTGTTGAATAAACCGTTTTCTATTCTGTAATTTACAAAACGCCCGTTCTTAAAACGGCTCAAGCCTTCGTCATAAGTTCCGATCCAAAAAGTGCCTTCCGCATCCTCATAGATCGAACGAACATAATTTCCCGTCAAACCGTCTTTAGTTGTGTGATTGATAAATTTTCCGTCTTTAAATTCCGACAAACCACCGTATCCGCCGAACCATAATTTGCCATTTGAATCTTTGTATATGACATTCATAAAGTCATTCGGCAGACCATCTTTTTTAGTGAAAAATTTCTCTAATTTGTAGTCTTTAAAAAGTAAGATTCCTTTGCTTGTTGCTGCCCAGATATTTCCCGCATCATCTTCCAAGATCGTATTAACGTGATGACCTTCGGAAACTTCGAGCATTTCGACATTGCCGTTTTTTGCTATAAAAATACCGCCCGCAACGCCGATCCACATTTTGCCGTTTGAATCTTCAAAAAGCGATTGAATTGATGTTTGATTTTTTTTCCAGATCGCTACTTGCGAATAAATTTTGCCGTTTTGAGTAAAATCAACCTGTTCAAATTTGCCGTTTCGATAAATATTCAATCCTTTCGCCGTCCCGACCCAAATATC
Organism: Pyrinomonadaceae bacterium; assembly: GCA_041746235.1. Taxonomy (GTDB): domain Bacteria; phylum Acidobacteriota; class Blastocatellia; order Pyrinomonadales; family Pyrinomonadaceae; genus Aridibacter. The sequence goes on from JBGTHN010000746.1 coordinate 4,239, forward strand.
ATTTTTACTATCTTTATAGATCGGATAAACTTCCGTGTCGCTCAGTCCATCTTTGACGCTTTTGGTTGTGATCACAGAGTTTTTCAAACGGTTCAACCCTTTGCCGGTTGCCAACCATATATTCTTTTCGCGGTCTGTAAAAATATCTTGAATGTTTGTATCGGTAAGTCCCACATCTTTCCCAAAAATCGAAAATTCTCCGTCCTTATAACGAACCAAACCGAGTCCGGGATTTGTTTTGCCGCCATTGGCAAACCATATACTGCCATCAGCGTCTTCCCAAAATGTATGAAAATCCGATCTCGCCGGAAAGCCTTCTTTTTCACCAAATCGTTTAATTTTTCCGTCTTTCAGATAAGTTAAGGTTAAGCCGCCGATCCAAAGTCCGCCCGTGCTGTCTTCGTAGTTTTCAACATTTGAATCAAAAAGTTCAATTTTATTCGGATAAATGGTCGAATTTCCATTTTGCGTTTCGATGGTTTCATTTTGGGAAATTGTCCAGATCTTTCCTGATTTGCCCTTTGTTTCTATCTTTATATTTTTCTTTTCGATCTCTTCTTTGAAAACAAACTTTCCTTTTCGCAGGTAATACCAGGTTTCTGATTTGGAATTACTTTTATCAACCAAAAAATTCAAATCACCATTTTCGTCCGCTCTGATGAGACTTATATATCGTTCGGGAACTTGTTCCGAAGTATATGAAGAAAAAACGCCGTTTTGATAAACCGTCAAAACGCCGTCTTCCATTGTTGTCGCGTAAAGAGTTCCGTCTTTATCGCAATAAATTCCCGTAAAGCGGTTGTTGATAATTCCTTTCGTGTTGCCTTTGTTAAATGTCGTAAATTTAACGCCGTCAAATCTGACAAGCCCATCAAAAGTTGTGAACCAAAGATACCCGTCAGGCGTTTGCGTAATTTCACGCACACCGTTTTGAGGCAGACCATTATCCGTCGTCCAACTATCAAAATGATACTGCCCAAATAAATTCGGACATTCGACGAAGCAGAAATATAATTGAAATATTAGTAAAAATACTAAAAGTCTTGCAGGGGATTTCATTAAAATAAGGGTAAAGGAGGCAAAAATGTAGGGGCAGAGTAAATACTCTAAATATATTAAAACACTTTGAGTTGTGAAGCGTCAATGTTTTTTTGTTGCTGATTTTTATTCTTTATCATTTTTTTTACCATAGAAAGTTCACGGTCAAAATTATTGCCAATATCTTCGGCTTTTCTTTTCACAAAAATATCCGGTTTTACGCCGGAATCTTCGTTTACTCCATCGCTAAAGATAGCAAAGATCGGAATATCAAATTCAAATTGTGAGTTTGGCAAAGTTACGAAAAGATACGAACCGCCGTTAAAACCTTTCAAATTTCCGCCCGTTTCCTGTCCGACCAAAGTGGCGAGTTTATTGTTTTTTGTGTAATGCGGAAAAATATAAGCGGCAGAAGAATTATCGGAATTAACAATCAAATAAATCTTGCCTGTGAACTTATTTTCGTATGGTTTGCGAGACTCACAAGTTTCACCGTCATTAAATTCAAACAAACCATTTTCCGCTTTTCGATAGAAATTTTCGGGAACACCGTTTTTCAGAGCATTTCCGATCTGATTGTCATAAGTGTCAATATATTTGAGAATTTCTGCATCTGCTTTGATCGTGCGAATAAAAGATTTTGTCGCCGATTTGCAAGCGAATTCTTTTTTGAACATATATTTGAAAAGCTCGACGTAAGCATTGTCATCACCGCCGCCGTTGCCGCGAATGTCTATAATTAAATTTTTCGCATTCTTCGCACGCATTTCGGCGAAAGCGTCGGCGAAAAACTTTTTAAAATCAAAACTCAAACGCCACGTCAGAAAATTTGCGACCTTCAAATAAGCCGTTCCGTCGTTCCAAATTTCAAACTTCCAATCATCATCGTAAGACGGATTTTTGCCGTAACGCTTTTCCATCTCCATTGATCTTTCCGCTTTCGTCATTGCCAAAACTTCAAATTTGGTCTGCTTTTTGGTTTTAAAATCTATTGCATCAATTTTAAAACTTTCGTCTTTCAACGGAAAATGAAGCGGAAACATCCAATCGAAATTCGCATATAAAACTCCGTTTGAACGATTTACTTCGAGCATTTTCAAACGATGTTCGATCGTTCCTTTGCCGTCGGCAAATGTTGTTGTTAAAAGAGTTTCGATAATTTTATCAATTCCAACGCCGTTGATTTTCGTGATCTCGCTGCCACGCGGAAGATTTTTTGACGAAGCATTTTCCGTAATTATCATTTTGCCGTCAATGATCTCAAAATAGAAAGGAAAATAATTTTGCTGATTGAAAAGTCCTTCGCGGATTTCCTTTTTCTGATTGTATGGATTCGTGTAGGTGTGATAACACTTGATCTCGCTGAGCATCTGCGAAATGAGTTTGAAAAACTCGCCTTCGGGCAGCGGTTTATTTAATTTAGCTTCCAAAGCATCGAATTTTGCTACCATTTCTTCGGGCGTATTGTAACGATAAAGTCCGGCGTGAAGTTCCGGGAGGGCTTTTTTCATCACGGCAAAATCTGCTTTTAATTCTTCGGCATTTAAGACTCTTTCTTTCCAATTATTTTCCGCAACTCTTTGCAAAGTATAGATATTGCGAAAACTCCAGGGCGTGCGTGTTTCTTTTAAAATCGTCAAAGAATCGTTTGTCCATGTAATCGTTTTGCGTGTTGGTTCAACTGTGTTTCCATCCTCAGTTTTGCCGATCAAAACGATTTTGCCATCTTCGACCGATTCAATTTTGAATTCCGTTTCGTCGTCAAAAAACTTCTTCGCTGCCAGATCAATCCGTTCTATGCCGTTTGATTTGTAAATTTTGCCGAAATCATCATAGATCGTAAAAACTTCCGCCGAATTTCCCTCAGCAGACGTTTTGATTGTGATGATCGTATTCATCTTTACACGCTCGCCGGATTGATAATCCGAATATTCAAGCGTTCCTTTCCATTTGCCTTCGATGTTTTTGAAAGAAAATTTTTCTTGTCCGAAAGCCGTATTTGCCGTAAAAAATAAAAAAGCGAAAGTTATAAACATTAAAAATTTTGAATTCATTTTGTTTCCTTTTGATAAGTTGATTTTGATTTTAACCAACGCTAATTTATTGAATTTGCAAGTTTAAGTCGCTTCAAATGATAATTTGAAACCTGTTTATTATGATTTGAAACGAAAAAAATTATTTGGAGGGCAGATTTTCTTGAAATTCCTTCGGAGAAACGCCTGTGAATTTTTTGAACGCACGATTGAAAGTCGCTTTTGAATTGAAACCGCAATCAAACGCGATGCTCAAAAAGGTTTCGTCGCTTGCCGATTCGCTTTGCAGAGATTTTTTGACCTCTTCGATGCGATATTCGTTGATAAAATCATTGAAATTTTTCTCAAAACCTTTATTGATCGTGTGCGATAAAACGGTCGTATTTACGCCGAGTTTTTTGGACAATTCTTTTAAGGTAAGTTGCGGATCAAGATATGGTTCTTCCGTTTTCATCAATTCTTTCAGTTTTATTTTCGCCGATTCAAGTTCGTCTTTTTCGAGCAGACTTTTCACTTCATCTGCTTCAAATTCTTTCGGCGAAAAGTCAATTTCAATTGTCTTTGAGCGTAAATATCCGGCGATTGCCAGATAATATGTGGCAAATGCCAGAACGAGTTTTAACCAATAATATTGAACGTAAGAAAGATTTTGGAAAAGTTCGATGAAGTCAAAAGCA
>JBGTHN010000747.1:0-4491 GCA_041746235.1 Pyrinomonadaceae bacterium
TTCGATCTCGTGTTTGTGCGGAATATCGAGTGAACCAACAGCAATTCCTGCAATCGCCGCCGCCAAAACTCCCGATTCGTGTGCAAATAGTTCGGCAACAGTATATGAGATCAAAGCACATCCGAGAATTCCGATACGCGAATATTTTGCTGGTAATAAATGGAATTTGTTGGACACAAGCCAAATTAAAAGCCCGACAAATATTCCTGTAAAAATCCCCGCACCGAGCGTTTCTAGTCCATGTCTTATGACATAGCTCCAATCACCTTTGTAAATTATCGCTGTAAAAATTATCGCCGCCAGAATTACACCTAACGGGTCGGCAATAATTGATTCACTTTCAAGTGTCGAACGAACTCGCCGATTTACATTTACTTTTTGCAAGATGGGTGTAATTACCGTCGGACCGGTTACGGATACTGTTGCACCGAACAGAAAAGAAATTCCCCAAGATAGATCAAATATATAATGTGCCGAAACACCTGCCAGAAAAGTAGTTATTACCAATCCAACTGTCACGAGTCCCGTTACTGCCCTTGAAGTATGCCGTATGTCATAAACATTCAGCAACATTCCGCCTTCAAAAACAATTATGGCAACAGCTAAACGGACAATTAATCCCAAAATGTCTTTTTGCGTTAAAATTTCCGGCTGAACCAAACCGATAATGTCCGGACCAAACAATAAACCCGCAATCAAAAGTGGTCCCGTTGCCGGAAGTTTCAGTTTTTCTGCCGTAATCTGGGCGGCTGTTCCGATCACTAAAACCAACACGAGTGTCGCAAGTATCGCCAAAACCGGAGATTGCTGATTTAAATCAATTAAATATTGTCCCATTTATTTTGTTACAATTAATTTCTTTTTCTACTTTTTACTTTCTTCTCTCTCTTTAACTTTAAAAAGTAACCAGGTTATAAGTATTCCCAGATAAATTGCAAAGCCGCCAAACATTAAAGCATTGCCCAATGAATTACTTTGTGTTGTTTTTGCCGAATAACCTAAAAAAATCATTAAACTTGAAAAAACAAAAAGTATTAAAAATATTGCTTTCATTTTATTTAACCGTATAAATTCCTGATATTATCGCAGGCATAATAAATTTCACCTTGAGAAAACTATTATTATTGATTATGCAAAATAAAAAATAATATACATAACCGACAAAATTTTATTTTCAAATTTAGTTCTTAAATTTCCTTTCTATCCAAAAACACACATACTGCTAAAGGCGAGATTAAACAAATTCCGATTATCAATGTATATAGGAAAAGTTTCCATTCTCCATACATCGAGAAAAAAACAACAAACCAAATAGTTATTAAAAGAAGAATTACGCAAAGCGTGGCTTGAACAATAACAATTTTTCTCAAGGCTGTTCCAAAAGCTACAAAACCTCCGCCAATCCCAACGCCTTCAACGACTAACAATACACTTCCAAATAATGTTTCAACCGAAAGACCTTCATAATAAAGACTTCCGATAGCTGTCGGGATTAGTATTAAAAAAATTCCAAATCCGATCAAAACTATTGACCATCCATAAATCTGAGGGATTAACCTGAGCTTTTGACTTTCATCAACCTCTTCTATTGACTTGTATAGAGATTTACTCTTTTCTTTAACCTCGCCCATAAATTTCCGTTAATTCTCGTAATCTAAGTGCAATTTCATCAGAAAAACATCCGTTCTCACAACGCCAATGCCAATTTCCATTTTTCGATGCAGGCAAGTTCATACGTGCTTCATTACCCAAACCCAAAACATCTTGCATTGGCGTAATTGCTGTTTTTGCAACAGATGACCAGATTGCACGAATTAGATTCCAATGAATTTCTGCACCGTCGGACGCAAGATATTTTAGACAAAAATCACGTTCTTTACTGATTTCGGTTTCATCGCGTGTTGAATCTTTACCGGCTTGCGAATTAAACCAACCGACAGACGTATCATTATCGTGTGTTCCGGTATAAGCGACACAATTTTTGATGTAATTATGCGGTAAATTTGTGTCGTTAGCATCACCGCCAAAAGCGAATTGCAAAATTCTCATTCCCGGAAAACCAAAATCATCCCGCAAGGCTTCGACTTCGGGAGTAATGTCACCCAAATCTTCCGCCATCACCGGAAAATCGCCGAGTTCTCTTTTTAATGTTTGAAATAATTCTCTGCCGGGAACATTTACCCAACTTCCATTTTCAGCGGTCTGATCTTTGCCCGGAACTTCCCAACTCGCCACAAATCCGCGAAAATGATCAATTCGCAAAACATCAACAGTTTTCAAAGTAAATTTCAAACGACTGATCCACCATTTGAATCCATCCAATCGCATCTTGTCCCAATTATAGATCGGATTTCCCCAAAGTTGTCCGGTTTTTGAGAAATAATCCGGTGGAACTCCTGCAACAAACTTCGGTGATAAATCCTCGTTCAACTTAAATTCGTTTGGATTGCACCAAACATCTGCCGAATCCAGCGAACTGAAAATTGGCACATCACCGACAATTTTGATTCCCTTGCCGTTAGCGTAATTTTTCAAACGATTCCATTGTTTAAAAAATAAAAACTGATAAAACTTCTGTGCCTGAATTTCTTCAAGTAAATTTTCATGTGCTTCCAAGATCGCTTGTTCTTCACGAATCCGTAGCGGTTCATTCCATTCGAGCCAAAGCTTTTGATCTTGTGTTGATTTTATAGCCCGAAAAAGTGCGTAATCATCAAGCCATTCGGCAACTTGCTCAATAAAAATTTCAAATGAACTACGCAAGTTAACATTTGTTGTCTGACTAAATCTTTGGTATGCCTTGTTTAAAAGTGAATTTTTCCAATCAATTACTTTTCCAAAATCAACTCTGCCGACGGGAAATTCAGGTTTATTATTTATTTCGTCTTGGGTTAAAAGTTCTTCTTCGACCAAGATTTCCGGCGAAATCAAATTTGTATTTCCGGCAAACGCCGAAAAACTTTGATATGGTGAATCACCAAATCCGGTCGGACCAAGTGGCAAAATCTGCCAGTATGTCTGTTTTGATTTTTTTAAAAAATCCACAAATTCATAGGCTGATTTGCCAAAATCGCCAATGCCGAAGTCATTTGGCAAAGATGTAGGATGTAATAATATACCGCTTGCCCTTGAAAATTTCATAATTTGGTTAGTGTAATGTGTTATTAAATAAAGGCTTTAAAACTTATTATTCAACTTGTTATATCAAATAATGACAAATATAGAATGTAATCTGTTTAGGGAATAAATTGCAAAACTCAGGCTAGTTGATTACTTTTGCTCTACTACAAAAAAAACTTTATTTTATTGAATTCTCAGTTTACTCAAAATGCTTTAAAAGTCTTTATCGTCTGCAAGAAACCGATGTTCACCGTCATAGGCAATTTGAAGCAGCTAGAAGTCTTTAATATTTTCTAAGTCTTTTAGCCAGTAAAGTGTTTTTTCGCGGTCTTTAGCGAGTGCTGAAACGAGTGCGATTTTGGTATTGATACGAAAAACGCCGAATTCGTATAAACCATTGGTTGTTAATAATTTCCCCGTTTCCAAATAGTGACCTCAAAGTTTTCTCAAGACTTTTTTATTTTGTTCGTTTATACTACCTAAAAACACGAAAAGATTCCAAAAAATAATGGAAATAAACCACAGGATTTATAAACGAACACGATCAATCGAAAGAATTTCTGTGATGCCAAATCAGCGATTCGATCTTACGAAAAAAGTGGAAGGCGAAAGATTCCGTGTGGAAATCTTTAATGAACGCGACGAAAAGATATACATCTGCGAAATCGTTGGAAAGATCAATATCGAAGAATTACCGAACGGTGAATTTCAATTAAGCGGAGGCAATATCAAACAATTGTAAAAAATTATCAAAAGATTTAGGAGAAAAATGATGAAAAAATTAAATCTAACAGTAATGTTTGTAGTGTTTATTTTGTTGGGAATGCATAAAAATTTACAAGCCGCAAGTCCCGGTTCGCTTGATTCGAGTTTCGGTGTTGCGGGAAAGGCAGTCAGGGATGTTTCCGGTCAAGATATTATAGAACACGTTGCCGTTCAGGACGACGGGAAAATTCTCGTTACGGGAACAAACACGTCGCAAAATTTTACCACCGCCAGATTCACGGCAGACGGTATTCGTGATACGACCTTTGGTGTTAATGGGGTTGTTTCGACCAATTTGAACGGTAACGACAGTAGTAAACGAATTGCAATTCAACCTGATGGAAAAATAATCGTAATTGGAGAAGATGGAAATCAAGGTTGCGGTATTGTCCGTTACAAATCAAACGGAACTTTAGATAGTTCCTTTGACTCTGACGGCGTATTGATAATTCCCTTTGGCAGCGTTCAGTGTTTTGATCTGGCAATTCAAAACGATGGGAAAATCCTTCTTGCCGGAGATATAGTTGGTAATTTCCAAGGTAGATTGGTGCGACTAAATACTGACGGTTCTTTTGATACTACATTCGGAACAAACGGTGTTGTAAT
>JBGTHN010000748.1:0-2776 GCA_041746235.1 Pyrinomonadaceae bacterium
GGCGTATGAAAAGGATGGAAGACAATTGGATTGAAACTGAATTAGCAAATAAAAAGAGTGTAAGAACATTTTGGAACGGTAATGTCGCGGCTGAACCGGGCAAGGACTGAATTAAGAAATTCGCTCACCACATTTGCCACAGAAAGCGGAATAATTCAACCAACACTTTCAGTTTCAAATTAACCGAAGAATTTGAGATTGTCTAATTTTTGGGTTTAGTTGATTCGTCCGGGGTGGAGGTGTCCGAAAATTTTCGGACACCCAAAACCAATTTGTTCTAGGTTTACCTAAGCAGAAGCTATAGACAGATTATTATTTTTGAGCCAAAACCTGTTGCAATTGCTTCATATTTGCATATAGCGGTTTTAACTCTTCTTTTGGATTTGCCTCGTAAAGCTTGATAGCGGTTTCAACCGCTTGAATGGCTTTCTCTTTATTTCCGCTTGCTCTGGAAGATACCGCCAAAAAGAAATGTGCAATGGCGGATTTAGGATATTGTGTCGTAACTAATTCCGCTGTTTTTGTGGCTGAAGGAACATCCTGCGTTGACAAGAATATCTGTGTAGCCTGTGCAAGCGTTTGTTCGCTGTAAAGAATCGGGTAGCCGTATTTCTTTGATAAATCGTCAATATGCTTCTTCACTCCAGCAAACTTTCCGCTGATTATTTCCTGCTGTGAAAGCGTCCAATCTTTCGCAAAAAAGTGTTCGAGTGCATAATATTGACCAACAAAGCGAGTAGTCATATGGCTTTTTCCCATATTATATTCGGCATTCCATTTGAAAGATTTAGGTGCTTTAGCTTCAAAAAGTTCTTTCACCTTTTTAAAATTCTCTTCCAAGTTTGGCTCATCGCCTACATTCATATAATAAAAACTGTCCAACTTCGGGTTTGCTTCCAAAAACTTCGCCAAATGTTCTACTAATGGATTTCCAATTGTCTTATCCAAAAATGGACTTTGTGCAAAATAGGCTTGGAACATATCCGGTTTTTCGATCATCGCAAAAGTTACACAAACACCACCGTAAGAATGTCCTGACAAAATCTTTAAAGGAGCAGCTCGGTAATTTTTATCTATGAAAGGCAAAAGCTCTTGCTCCATATATTTCAAAAACTGATCTGCGTTACCCGATGCTTCGTTTTGTTCATTCATCGGCAAATAATCTCGGGATCGGGTTGCTCCTGAGTGCATTGCAACGATAATAACTTCCGGCATCAGAGCATTATCCGCTAAATAGTTTTCTACTGCATCGGAATATTCCAAATTTGATTGCCCATCGAGTAAGTACATTACAGGATAAGCAAATTTTGTCTGGGAATAATAAGATTTGGGCAATTGCACCGTAAATGTGCGTTTCTCTGTCGGAAATTTTGAATCAATACTGTGTTCGATTCTTAAAGCATTTTCTTTTGCACTTACCGAAAACGGCAGCAAAAATAAGCAAAATGCGATGACGAATAATTTTGTATTTCTGATGTATGTTTTATTCATTTATAACTCCTTAAAATAACGCTCTGCTGTTAAAAATAAAGCAGACGTTGCCTGAGACGTTGAAAAATCAAACGTCATATTTTGACTAAAAATTGTGCGGAAAATGTTTTTAAGTTAAGCGATTTGGCTCAGCGAAAGCGTGTTTGCAAAAAAACTCACTACTTTTGAATTACCAAACATTCTATTTCTTCTATAAAACTAATCCTCTTTGTCATTTAACGAAAATATTTCTTCAACCGGAACTTCAAAAAACTTAGCAATTTTAAGAGCAATAATGGTCGAAGGTACAAATCTGCCGACTTCAACCGTGCTAATGGTTTTTCGAGATACGCCGATCTCGTTCGCCAGATCACTTTGACTCATTTTATGTTCGGCTCTGTAAACACGGATTCGGTTTTCGAGTTTTGCATTCATACATTTTATGCCTCGTCCCCAAATTCTTCTGCATCACCTTTTCGATCCAACATAAAAAAGATGATACTAAAAGTTCCGAGCAGAAATGCAATAATCGCGTTTATGAAAAATCTTGGCGGAAGATGAGCAAGAAAATTCTTTGTAACAGGCTCGAAAAAAACCAATACGACAAAAGTTATCGTCCATGACTTGCTCATAGCTTTTTTGCCGATACTGAAAAAGTATCCGTCGGAATCAAAATAGGTTTTTCGCTCAACTTTTGTCAGATTCCAAAATTTCCAAACAATTACAGGAACAATTATGCAAACAGCTAACACCGCAAAAACTATTTCAATAATACCCAGATAATAAACCGTATTTTCATTGGCAACCTCAGCCGCTGCCGAAGCCACATATTTTAACGACATTAAAAACATTGCAAGTGTTATTAACTGCTGATTTCTGTCGGCAACTTCAGCAAGATTTATTTTATTACTCATAATCTTTTTCTCCGTAAGAAAATATAACTTGTAAGTATCAGTATGTTACCTATCAGTAACAATGTGCTACCTACAGGTATCAATATAACGTATAACTTGGATTGTTGTCAATAGTGAAAATAGTCTTATTTGCAGAGAGAGCAGGCAATAAATAAGTTAAAAGGAATTGTTATCGGTGAGTTTTAAGGATAAATTCTTCCATTGCAAAGGCGAACCCTTCTTCGGTATTGGTTTTGGTGTTAACATTTGCGGCCCGTTTTACTTCATCTACGGCTTGCCCCATGGCGATCGAAAACCCGGCGTGATCGAACATTAAAACGTCATTTAGACCGTCGCCGATGACAGCGATTTCCGTCGTCGGGATTCCCATAACTCCGGCAAGCTGCATTACA
>JBGTHN010000749.1:0-3301 GCA_041746235.1 Pyrinomonadaceae bacterium
GGCACGATGTAACTTTGCCTATCTTTTTGGAAGTTGACCAGATATATAATTTTGCTTGTCCGGCGTCGCCGATCCATTATCAATATAATCCCGTTAAAACCGTAAAAACTTCGGTGATGGGAGCGATAAATTTGCTCGGAATGGCAAAGCGTGTAAATGCTAGGATTTTGCAGGCTTCAACATCGGAAGTTTATGGCGATCCTGAGATTCATCCGCAAACGGAAGATTATTTTGGTAACGTAAACCCGATCGGAATTCGTAGTTGTTATGACGAAGGAAAGCGTGTCGCAGAAACTTTGTTTATGGATTATCACCGTCAAAATGATGTTGATACGCGAATTGTCCGCATTTTTAATACTTATGGTCCACGGATGATGCCGGACGACGGACGAGTTGTTTCAAACTTTATTGTTCAAGCACTTCGAGGTGAAGATTTGACCGTTTATGGAACGGGCGAACAGACTCGTTCATTTTGTTATGTTGATGATCTGGTTGAAGGAATAATTCGTTTGATGAACACGGAAGCGGAAGACATACATTTGCCCGTGAACTTGGGAAATCCGGGTGAATTTACTATGAATGAATTGGCTCAGGAAGTTGCGAAAACTGTCGGGAAAGATATTTCCGTAACGAATATGCCTTTGCCGCAAGATGATCCGAAACAACGTCAACCGAATATCGAACGGGCGAACAGATTGCTTGATTGGTCGCCGAAAGTTCCGCTTGAAGAAGGTTTGAAGAAAACGGTTGCATATTTTGCAGAAAGGCTTAAAAAATAGGAAAATACTTTATAAATACTATTTAAAGATAGAAAAGTATGAGCATAGAACAAAGAGTTGATAAAGTTGAAGAAGCAATTTCGACCATGAAAACATTGTTGGTTAGCCACAATGAAAGACTTGAGAATTATTTTAATGCGTTAAATCAAACTAGAGAAGATTTTGAGTTTAAGATGAATACTTTAATTAACTCTCAAATTAAAACCGAAGCGGAATTAATTTAATTAAAGACAGCCTCAAAATCGCAATTGAAACGTATAGAGAATTTAGAAAACAAATAAAAATTTATGAAAATATTAATCACAGGCGGTGCGGGTTTTATTGGAAGCCACCTAGCCGACAAACTTATTGGCGAAGGACACGAAATTACGGTCATTGATGATCTTTCGACGGGGCGTTATTCAAATGTCGAACATCTTGAAGGAAACGAGAATTTCCATTTAATTATTGACACGGTTTTGAACGCAAAATTGATGGAAGAACTCATCCGCGAAACTGACAGAGTTTTCCATATGGCAAGTGCTGTCGGCGTGCGTTTGATTATGGAAAAACCTGTTCAAACCATCGAAACTATCTTTCGCGGGACTGATATTGTTCTCGCATTTTGCTCGCGTTACCGCAAAAGAGTTTTGATTCCAAGCACTTCGGAAGTCTATGGAAAAGGATATTCTGTGCCTTTTAGAGAAGGCGATGATCTGCTTACAGGTTCGACCGACAAACATCGTTGGGCTTATGCCTGTGCAAAAACTTTGGACGAATTTCTCGCCATCGCACATTGGAAAGAAACTCGTCTGCCGGTTGTCGTTGTTCGACTTTTTAATACGGTCGGACCGAGACAAACCGGACAATACGGAATGGTTGTGCCGAATTTTATTAAGAATGCAATTAAAAACGAACCGCTGAAAGTTCACGGCGACGGAACACAATCGCGTTGCTTCGGTCACGTATTGGATATTGTTGAAGCATTAACCAAATTGATCGAAACTCCCGAATGTTTCGGTAAAGTTTTCAACATCGGCAATCCCGAAGAAATTTCCATCAAAGGTTTGGCGGAAAAAGCTATCGAAATGACAAACAGCACGAGCGAAATTCAGTATGTTTCATACGATGAAGTTTACGGCGAAGGCTTTGAAGATATGCAGAGACGTGTTCCATCAATCGAAAAAGCTCAGGAATATATCAATTTTCAGCCAACTCGAAGCCTAGAAGACATCATCAATGACGTAGCACAAGAATTTCGTGAAGAAATAAAAATTGATTCCCAAAGTGCTTAGAAATTGTTATGAAAAGTATGAAAAAGTTTAGTCTGTTAGTGCTATTAGTTTTATTTTCAACAGTTTTTGCTGCGGCACAAACTGGTAGTGTTATAGGAAAAGTCCGTAACACCAAAGGCAAATCACTTGAAGGCGTAACAGTTGACGCAAGACAAGATGGAAAATCTATTAAAACTACTGAAACTGATAGCAAAGGCAAGTTTCAAATAAGTGGATTAGAACCTGGCAGATACACTCTGGTTTTCGATAAAGCAGGTTTTAGCACTGGAATTTTAACAAATGTAGAAATTCGTCCAAAGGGAAAAAATAATCTCGAAGACCGTCTTGTTATGAAAACCGATCAAGGAACTCAGGTAATTGTCGAAGCCAGCGTTTTTAATCAAAACGGTTTCGCTCTCTATGGTGCGAAAGTATTGATCGAAGAAGTTTTATCCGACGGAACGACAAAAAAAATGGGTTCGGGATATTCAAGTCAGGATGGCGATATAATTTTTCGTTTCCCCGAAAAAGCAACCACATATCGCATCACTGCTTCGGTCAAAGGAATCTCTGCGAGTAAAGATGTCGAGGTCAATGAAGCGGCGATTTACCGTGCGGCAATTACGCTCGATCTATCGAGTGAAAAGTAAAAAGTGATAAGTGATAGGTGATAATTGATAGGTGATAATTTTAGTTATCACCTATCACTTTTTAGTTTTCAGTTAATTTATCGTTTCTGAGATTTCTTCCGTTAAATTTTCTCTCTCAATCGTTCCCGCATCAGTTACGATCAGCGGAAATTCTTCTAGAAGTTGCGTATCGGCAAGCGTTTGCACCCAATAAGTTCCCGCCGTCGGAAAAACTACATTAACAAAAAAACTTACGTTATCGGTAAAACCGCCGGGAGTAAGTTGAATCGGCGTCGGTTGCGATGTAACCACCAGATTGACCTTGTCGGGCGACATTATACGAACTTCCGCTTGATGATTTCCCTCGCCACGCCAATGATTGACGACGGCAAATTTGATCAAAGAGATCGGCAGTTTCTCAACCAATATATTTTGAAAAACTCCCATCAAAGAAACTTTGTTGCCCATTTCAAGCCGCACATCATCGCACAAAAGAGTGTAAACAAGTTGTAAATTTTCTGTAGTCATTTTATTACTCTTTGAAATTTGCACAAAAAAACTTCATCCAAATTTCATTACTTTTATTAAATTCAAATTCTTAGCTGTTGAAACAAATAAATTGCCAATCAAAAGCATATTT
>JBGTHN010000750.1:0-8625 GCA_041746235.1 Pyrinomonadaceae bacterium
TCGCTTCGTCGGGTTTTCCGGCAAGACTTAGTATTTCGCCAAGAAATGTATTGATGTAAACTGATTGCGGGTCAAGTTTTTGGGCTATTTTCATCTCCTGCACGGATTTTTCGATTTGTCCCTTGTTTGCATACATCCATGCAATCCGATGACGATTATGGGCATCATTCGGTTTTATTTCAATGGATTTTTTCATCAATTCAAACGCTTCTTTTTGACGATTTCGATTTGCATAAATTAGAGCAAGTGCCGCCAATGCCTCTGCACAATCCGGGTCTAGCGACAAAGCCTTATTTGCCGCATCTTCACCTTTCGTGCGGGCTTCATCTGCCGATATTAATTGGGCAATATGACTTGTATGCCCGTAAGAATCGGATAAATAAGCATAAGCCAAAACAAAGTTCGGATCTTTTTCCGTCGCTTTTTTGAATTGTATGATGGCATTTTCAAATCCCGGACTTGTATGCATTGTCCAATATGACAAACCCATCGAATATGCCTGATATGCTTCGATATTTTTTGTATATTGTTTATATGGAAGTGCGGAACTACTTCCTTCAAATCCCATCGAAACCTTTTGTGCAACTTTTTCGGAGATTTTGTCTTGAAGCGTAAAAATATCGGAATATTCTTCATCTATTGTTTGTGTCCAAACTTGTCTTTTAGCTTCTACATCATAAAGTTGAGTTGTTACACGAACAATTCCATTTTCTCTTTGGATAACTCCGGCAATCACATATTCAACA
This sequence comes from Pyrinomonadaceae bacterium, assembly GCA_041746235.1. GTDB lineage: Bacteria > Acidobacteriota > Blastocatellia > Pyrinomonadales > Pyrinomonadaceae > Aridibacter. The sequence goes on from JBGTHN010000750.1 coordinate 747, forward strand.
CCAAGTTTTCTTCCAACTTCAGACAAATCAGAGTTATCCTCATCGGCAAATCGTAAAATTGAAGTTGTTGGGCTGACAGTTATTTCCTCAAGGTTTGCAAGTCTGGCAATTAATACATCAGCGACACCGATGCCCAACTTTTCATCTTTTTCACCGTCAATTTGTTTAAAGGGCAAGACTGCAATGATTTTTGATTTGGAAGCAATTACATTATTTACGTTTTGAATATAGTAAACATAAGAGACAATTGAAATTAATATGATAGATATGATGCAAATAATTGCCAGAGATTTATTTGAAAATTCTTTTCTAATGGGTAGTCTGTCACCATTTGCAATTAAAGTTTGCTTATAATCATCAGAAATATCTATTCGATTATTCAAATAACTCCTTTGAAAACTTTGATTTGAATAATCACTCATTTTCGGTTGATTTGAATATTGTCCATTTGTTGAAATATGAGGACTTTCTTCACAAAACTCGCGGACATCCGCTAAAAACCGATAGCCGTTTTTCGGGATTGTTTCGATAAAGACTTTATTTCTGTCTTGTTGTTTAAGTGCCTTCCGCAGCATATAAATATGTTGCGTCAAATTTGCCTCTTCAACATATTCTCCTTCCCACAAGGAATCGAGCAATTCTTCCTTTTTCAGAATCCTTCCGCGATTTTCAACAAAGAAATGTAACAGTTCAAAACTTTTCTGCGTTAAAGAAATTGGTTCACCATTTTCCAAAAGCTGAAAGTTCGTAACATCAAGACGATAATCGTCAAATTCGTAGCAATTAATATTGTTTTCAGACATTTCAGACCCCACATTGTTGAAACAATTTGCTCGAAAAATTCCAATAATTCAATTTTTCAAAGCCGAGACAACCTTTTATATCAATTGTTTGTCAGAATAGACTTACATATTCATTGAAATTTGAATAAAGCTACTAATACAATTGAAAACCTGCTTTTATTAAATTGGAATACTGTGATGTTCGGTATATTTTATTAGTTGTTTTATTGGGCTTCGGTATATTTTATTAGTTGTTTTTTGGCTTATGATTACAATATTAAAACTGAAAATAAAATTTATCTAAACCTTTTCCAAAATCACACAATAAACCAAATAAATATAAAATATGATGCACTGAAAAAGGAGTATGATTATAAAAAATATGTAAAATGATTATAAAAAAACCTTGATGACTTAAAACTACCGTAACTGTTGTATTTTGTTGGAGTTGAATACTCAATCACTTTTAAGATTTGAGAAAAATTTTATATTTATTTGCCAAATATAGTGGATAAAAATCCAATTTTATCGTTACCTTTTTGAAAACCTATCTTGAATGCAATATTCTATTGTGAGAAACTGCCTCAAAATTTTCCTTAGCATTAAATTTTATTTGCTTTTTATTTTTTATGGATAATCTTGTTTTTTCAAATTTTCTACATCGTCCGGCGAGAACCATTGTCAGCATTTTGGGGATTGCGATGGGTGTTTTATTAATTGTATTTACTGTCGGTTTGGCAAACGGTTCAATGCGTGAACGTGCCAGTCGTGAAGCAAATGTTACGGCTGAGATATTCTTTTGCCCGCCAAGTTCGATTTGTATAACGGGAAATGCCTCGTTTCAACTTCCTGTTTCGGAAACAAAAGATATTGAAGTAATTGAAGGCGTAAAAAAAGTGATTTCGATCGGACAAACAAGTATTGAAGTCAAAGACAGTAAAACAGGTGAAAGAATAATTGATGGTATAAACTTTGACGATTATGCTTCCATCGTCAAACTCACGATCATTGAAGGAAAAAAACTCTCCGACAAAGGCGACGAGATCATCGTAGATACAGGTTTTCAAAAGCAAAAAAACTTAAAACTAGGCGATAAAATGTCTATGTGGGACAGAGATTTTACGATAGTCGGAACTTATGAACCTGCCGCAGGTGCAAGAGTTAAAGTCCCGCTTTCAACAATGCAGGAACAACTCGGCGGAAACGACAAAGCCACGGCATATTTGATAAAAATAAAGGATGGTTTCACAGCCGAACAAGTCGCCGAAAACATCCAAGCAAAATTCCCCGATAATCAATTGATTCTTACAAAAGACTTGGAAGAACTCTATATGTCATCAATTCCGGCACTCGGAATTTTCTTAAATGTCATTGTCGGAGTCGCCGCAATAATCAGTGCTTTGGTGATTTTGCTGACAATGTATACAACCGTAACCGAACGAACAAGACAGATCGGAATAATGAAATCTCTCGGAATGTCTAATGCGGGAATCGCTTGGATAATCACTCAAGAAGCTATTTTAATTAGTTTCTGCGGAATCGTTACGGGAATTATTTTAACGGTATTATTTAGATTTTTGCTGACATTTGTAACAACTCTCGAAGTTGAAATGAGCTTTTTAGTTATCGCAATCGTAACTGTAGTCGGACTCCTTGGTGGAGCAATCGGCGGACTTTATCCCGCTTTACGAGCCGCAAAACTCGATGCAGTTGAAGCGTTGAATTATGAATAAGAAAAGGACAGCAAATGTTTATGCCGTCCTTTTCTGTTAATTTGAGAATATCTTTAATGCGAATGAACTTCAATCGTTTTTGAATTATTCACCCAACCACTTCTAACTGTTTTACCATTTAGATAATCTTTGGAATTTAACAAAGCATATTGATCATTAAAACTCATTGAATGTGTTCCAAAATCCTGAATTGCAAAAGTTGCGTCAAAAGGTTTTTTAACCAAGGCATAAGCACTCATTTCTTTTGAAGCCTTTGCCATAAATGCTTCAATGTCAGTAATTGTTCGCGGCAAATCTTTTGTCATCCATTCAACGCCGGTTTTTGTGATAAGCATATCGTCTTCGATGCGAACACCTATGTTTTTATACTTTTCATAAATGGGGCGAACTTTTTCCTTAAATTTGTTTGATTCGGGCGTGTCCGGCAAATAATCCAGAGCATTTTCACGTATGTAAATTCCCGGTTCGTTTGTTGTGATCATTCCTTCCTGCAAAGTTCCATAATTTCCAACATCGTGGACATTCATTCCAAGCCAATGTCCCCAACCGTGCATATACCAAATTTGTTCCTGACCGGAATTTTTATCGGTGATCAAACCAAGTTTGAACAATCCGTCAACAATAACTTTTTGAGCGGCATTGCTTGCAGCACTGTATGGAGCACCCGGTTTTAATTCTTTTGCGGCGGCTTCTTGTGCGTCATAAACTATTTGATAGATTTCGGCTTGTTCCTTTGTAAATTTCCCGTTTACCGGAAAAGTTCTTGTTACGTCTGCCGTATAATGTTCGTATTCCGCACCGACATCCATCAACATCAGATCGCCTTTTTTGACTTCGCCTTGAGATTCGATGTAATGAAGCGTTGTCGCATTTGGACCGCAACCGACGATCGAAGGATAACCCCAATAATCAGCATTTCTGCGTCGGAATGTGTATTCAACTTCTGCTTGAACTTCGTATTCATAATTCGCACGTCCGACCATTCCCATCGAACGCATCAATGCCTCGTTTGTAATATCAATAGAATGCTGCATCATTTTTATCTCGTATGGCGATTTAACAAGACGCAATTTAGCGAAAATTGTTGAAGCATTATTAACTTCATAGCTTCCGTTTAATTCTTTCGCAAACTCATTTTCCTTGCCGTATTCTTTTGGGTTTCCCTGAATTATATATACATTCTCAGGCATATTCGATATTGATAATTTGTCGTCCTTTGAGGTAAAGGCTTCCTTGGATTTAAGAGCATTTATAAAATCTCTCATATATCGTGCATCGGCAATATTTGTTATTCCCGAAAGTTCAGTCGCATCTTCGTTTGAATACATACGACCGTTCCACGTTTCAAATTGCGGATTTCTTTTCGGTAAAAACAAAGTTTCTTGAACATTATCGCCGCTTTTTATAATAACAAGTGTTATCCCGTTTTGTTTGAGTTGGGTTAAATAATATAAATTATTTTCCTGCCGATAATAAAAATCTACATCATTTGAATAAACTTTTGAATCGGCACTAAACAAGATCAACATACTGTTATCAGCCATTGCATCGGCAACTTGTTTCCGGCGTTTTGCCAATTCTGTATGTCTTTCGGCAACCGATATTTTCGGAGACGGCGGTGCTGTTTTGATGGCTTTTTTATTTTTAGAATCTAAATCCACTGCATTTATACTTACAATGCCCAATAAAAAGGTCAGAACAATTAAAATTACAAATCTTTTTCTCATTTTTTTACCTCGCAAACTTTATTAAAGTTATTTATTATTTCTTTGCAAACTTTATATCTTCCGATGTTATATTGCCGAAAAAGTCTGCAACTAAAACTTTTAGTAAATAATTTCCCGAATCTAATTTTCCGACATCAAGAAAATCTTCACGCATAATTCTGCCGGAAACTTTGTTTGTAGCAATATATCGAAAAATAGTTTCGCCCGTCGCACCGGATTGACTGCCTTTTGCATAAACTAACTTTGCGGCTTCATTTTCAGGCGTTTTATCAAACTTGATCGTCCATTTTGGATCTGCAAAATCCTTTAAAGGTTTTTCATTTTCATCAAAAAGCTGAAAGCCGATCTTGTATAATCCCAACTTTCGACGAGCGGCATTTCCGTCAATTTGGTCAAAGGCTTGAACAACGATACGAACCTTTCCTTCGAGGTTTATACGTTCATTAGAATTTTGGGTTTCAAACTCCTGCCAGTTTTCTTTGTAGAGTTTTATTTCTTCGATTACCGGAACTTTTGAATCCGAAACTCCCGGCAAAATCAAAGCGTCAAGAGCATTCATTTCGCGTCCGCTTCGTCCGGCGATTAAATGAACGTGATAAAAAGTATTTAATGTGCCGATCGCTTCGCCAGCTTTAAATTTTGTGCCACGCGAAATTCGCACACCTTTCGGTTTTTTATCCTTATCAAAGCTGAATTGAAATCGTTCGTCTTCGAGTGGAGTTTGTTCTTTATCTCTGCCAATCCGAATATGAACATATCCAATTGTCGGCAAACGCAAACTTTCGCGTGTAGTTTCAAAATTTTGCACCGCATTCGGACGCAGAACTTTTTCATCTCTGATAAAACGTGCGGTTTCGCCGTATCCGCCGACAATATCCAAACCGTTATGAAACCAAACTTGAGAATTTTCATTTTCAACTTTTCCACGAATTTCTCCTAAAGTTCCGGCAATTTCACGAGCAACATTCGGCGGATCGTAAGTCCAACGCGGTTCGCTTATTTTCCGAAATTCTTCCGCCGTAGTTTGTTTTTTATCAAATTCTTCAACGGCGACGGTTTTACCGATTTCTTGGACAGAAAAAACTCTGACGAGTTGATTTTCGGAATCGGCAACAAACAAATTCCCCTTTTCGTCCAATGCCAAACCGCTTGGACGATTAAATCGTGATCGCTTTAATTTACCGTCAGAAAATCCTTGTCTGTCGTTGGAGATCGTTTCAACAACAGGAATAAATTTTCGCCCGATAACTCGAATTGCATTGCCGTCGGCAATATATATTGAACCAAATCTATCAACTGTTAAAGCCGTCGGTTGAACAAGTTTTGCTTCGCTTAAAAGCCCGTTTTGTAGATCAGCCGTGCCGTTTCCTGTCAAAGTCCAGGTGTTCTTGTTTTGTTCGACAACCCGAATTCGACGGTTTTCCGAATCGGCAACCAAAATCCTTCCGTCCGTCCAAACTGCCAATCCGAGCGGCGTGTTAAATTTTGCATTTACGCCGTCTGCAAAACCTTGTTCACTTCCCGCATAAGTCGAAACTTTTCCTTTTTCAATCAAACGAATTTTATCGTTGTATGTATCCGCAATATAGATTTTATCTTCAAAAACCGTAACGCCGATCGGTGCGTTAAAAAGTGATTGTTTCGCATCGCCGTCTTGAAAACCTTTTTTGTTTTCAACTCCGGCAATTATTTCAACTTTGCCGTCTGCCAAAATTTTTTTGATCGTATGAGAAGTTGAATCAGTAACGATCAGATCTCCGTTTTTATCAAAGACGATCTGCGAAGGCGTATCCAATTTGTCTGTCAAAACTTGAGTCTTACCATCTTTCAGAACTCGCAAAATTCTGCCGTTTTCACCATCGGAAACATAGATTTCTCCATTTTTTTCAGCGATACCAAAAGGCTCGCCGAATTCTTTATTTAACCCCGAAAAAGTTTGCACTTTTTTGAAAGCACCAATTTCCTGCTTATTTATATTCGAGCAAGAAGTTGCATATAAACAAATAAAAATTATTAAACAACTCCAATAATAAGTTGGTTTTACAGTAAATTTAAGTAAATATTTTTTCATTTGAAAAATCGTGGAGTGTATTATTTTAGATGTAATCATTTCAAGGACTTTTTGAATGTTTTCTGATATTATTACTGCGAAACCCCAAAATTTAAAAGGTAGATATTAAAAATAAGGAGAGTGAAGTATGTTTTCATTAGAAGATTTATTAGGAGCGACGCAAGGCAACAATGCAGTTGAGCAAATCAGCCAAAATGTCGGCTCAAATCCATCGCTTGTAAATACGGCGATTCAGATGGCTTTGCCTGTAATTATCGGTGGTTTGGCAAAAAATGCACAAACTCCGCAAGGAGCTCAAAGTTTAGATAGTGCTTTGGCAAACGACCATCAAGGCGGCTTATTAAATAGTTTAACAGACTTTTTGACCGGCGGAGTTCCAAGTCCGCAACAAGCATCAAGAGAAACGAATGGTGCAGGAATTCTCGAACATATTCTTGGCGGCAGTCAGGCGACTGCTACCGAAGAAATCAGTAATAAAACCGGATTGAGTATGGGACAGGTCGCAAATATTTTGATCACACTTGCACCAATTGTGATGTCTTATTTAGGCAAACAAAAACAGCAAAATAACCTTGACGCAGGCGGAATTACAGACCTTTTAACAGGTCAACAGCAACAAATGCAATCAACCGGAAATCCAATGATGGATATGGCTTCACGCATTCTTGACAAAGACGGTGATGGAAGTGCAATGGATGATTTGGCATCAATGGCGGCAAATTATTTTATGAAATAAGGTTTAAAACAAACCATTTTATTAGTAATAAAACTCTGTATATAAATTTTGCAGAGTTTTTTAATTGATATTTTGTTGACAAAAGAATTCAATTTTATAACTATAAATTTAGGATATTTTAATTTATTGACAGTGCAAATTATCAACTAAGCATCGTCATTAATTTTGTATTTGTAAAAGTAACAATTAACAAATTTGGATTTGAAGGAGTTTTTATCAATGAAAAAGTTTTCCAGTAATTTTTTATCAGTATTTGGGGTTTTAACAATTTTCTTATGTTTGAGTATTTTTGCTTTTGCTCAAGATGAAGCAGGCGAATCAACGGCGGCTGGTGGTTCAAAGATAATGCGAATCGGAGTGCTTTTGCCAAAAGTTCAATTAACAGATGCAAAAGGTGAAGTCGAGCCCGAAGTTGCTTTGAGAAATACTTATGCAACACTAATGAATTCGGATTTATTTGAACTCATTCCGCTTGATTCAAAACTGACATCGCTTGCACTTGATGAAGCAAAGAAAAAAGGTTGTGATTACATTTTGAATCTTGATCTACAACAAATCGAGAAAAAGAGCGGTGGTGGCGGACTTTTTGGTAAAGTCGTCCGAGATGCCGGAAATCGGACTACTTATGAAGCGACGACAAAAGTTCCATACGGTGGCGGAACAGGTGAAAAAATTGCCGGAACAGCCGCCAGATCTGCAATTGCCAACACAGGCTATTCAATGTCGGATATGGCTGTAACAGTTAAGAAAAATGATAAATTTATGCTTGATTATAATTTAACGGCAACAGCAACCGGCGATGTTATTCATACAAAAAAAATTGAAGAAAA
>JBGTHN010000751.1:0-7003 GCA_041746235.1 Pyrinomonadaceae bacterium
CGTCAATATGAGCAAATGCGAAAAATGATGCAGAAAATGAACAGTGGCGGACTTTTGAGCAAAATGGCTGGAAAAATGGGCGGTTTAGGCGGTGGTGGCGGACTCGGTGGTTTGCTCGGCGGCGGCGGAATGTCAGACGCGTTAGGCGGAATGTTCGGCGGTGGAGAAACAAAAGATTTTGACAACGAATACGACGAAAAGAAAGATTCATTAACCAAGAGACTAAAGAAAAAGAAACGACACAAGAAGAAGAAGAGGAGATAGTTGATTGTTCATTGTGAATTGTTGATTGTTGATTGTTTTATTTGCTCTCATTATGAGTAAGACAAGTTTTGAAAATTTAGAAGTTTATCAATTGGCAGAAAAATTAGCTGATGAGATTTGGATGATTGTTATTAAATGGGAGTATTTCCAAAAAAGCACAATCGGAAGGCAGATGGTTAATTCTGCTGACAGTATTTCTGCAAATATAGCTGAAGACTGCGGAAGATATAACCATAAAGATAATTGTCGGTTTATCAAAATTGCCAGAGGTTCGCTATACGAAACTAAAAATTGGTTGAGGAGGTCTTATAAAAGAAATCTTTTAACCGAAGAAGAAATTGAAAAAGTTAAGCCGATTATTGATGAACTTTTACCAAGATTAAATGCTTATTTTCGTTCGATTGATAAATTAACGAAAAATAACAATTAACAATGAACTATTTACAATGAACGAATTACGGAGTAATTATGTTAAGAATTAGATTAACCCGAATGGGTGCAAAAAAGAAACCATTTTATCGCGTTATTATTAAGGAAAGACGTTCCAAACGTGATGGAAAATATATGGAAAACTTGGGGACTTATAATCCTTTGACCGATCCGCCGGAAGTGAAATTAAATCACGAGCGAATTGATTATTGGATCAGTAAAGGTGCTCAACCAACCGAAACAGTTGCGAGTTTGATCAAAAATAACCCGCCTTTGACGGCTGAACAGGAAGCTGAGATTGCAGAACAAAAAGTTGCCGCTAAATTAGCTGAAAAAGAAGCATTCGCAAAAGAAATGGCTGAGAGAGAAGAAAAAATCAAAGCCGAACGCGAAGAAGCTGCAAAAGAAGCTAAAGAAAAAGCGGAAGCTGAAAAGAAAGCAAAAGCAGACGAAGCAGCGGAAGCCAAAGCTAAAGCAGATGCTGAAAAAGCGGAAGAAGCTAAAACAGAAGATGCAGAAGGCGGCGAAGCTACAGAAGCAAAAGCTGATGATGCTGGTGCGGAAGTCGCTCCAGTTGAAGAGGTCAAAACTGATGACGCTGAAGCAAAAACTGAAGAAGCACCAGCAGCGGAAGAAGCTAAAGTTGAAGAGCCAAAAACCGACGAATCGGAAGCTAAATCAGATGATGCAGAAAAGGTAGAAGCAGAAACTTCTGACTCTAAAGAAGAAGCACCTGCAGAAGAAGTAAAGGCAGACGAAAAAGCCGAAGCTGAAACTGAAGAAAAGAAAGAAGAGTAAAGCGTTCAGAGTAACGTCTTTAGGCGTGAATACGTTGTCTTATTTAAATTGGAGTTTACCAATTCTACGTAAGGTCACGCCTAAAGACGTTACTCTGAACTTTGAATTATGAAAGAAGCCGTCGAAAAAATTGTAACCGCTTTAGCCGAAGAAAAAGATGCTGTTGAAGTGTCTGAATCAACGCAAGGAACAACTACGAATATCGAAGTCCGTGTTGCGGAAAGCGATATGGGACGGATCATCGGTAAGCAAGGTCGAACTATTAAAGCAATTCGCTCGCTTTTATTTTATGCAGGTCAAAAGCACAAAAAACGCTTTAATTTGCAAATTGTAGAAGATTAGGGTTTTGGAATGAAAGAAGAACTTGTTGCAATTGCCAAAATCACAAAACCGAGAGGTTTGCGTGGTGAAGTTGTTGCGATTATTTTAACGGATTTCCCCGAACGCTTTGACAATTTAGAGAGAGTTTTTGCGATTGACGAAAAGGGCAAAACTTCGGAAATGGAACTTGAAAAGTTCTTTTTTCAAAAAAATCGTATTGTTCTGAAGTTCAAAAATTTCAATTCGATCGAAGAAGCCGAACATTTGCGAAATGTAGAAATTTGCATTCTCGAATCGGAAGTAGTCGAGCTTGAAGAGAACGAATTTTTCGATTGGGATTTAGAAGATTGCGAAGTTGAAACTTTGGAAGGCAAAAAGATCGGCGTTGTTAGAGAGATTTTTCGTGCGGGCGAGAATATAAACTTGGTTGTTATTGACGGCGAAAAAGATTATATGATTCCATTTGTTGAAGCGATTTGCCCCGAAGTGGATATTGAAAACAAGTTAATAAAAGTTGATTTGCCCGAAGGCATTCTTGAATTGTAGATTTTAGATTGCCGATTTTGGATTGAAAGAGTAAATCCAAAATCCAAAATCTAAAATCTAAAATCTAAAATGAGAATAGATATTTTGACAATCTTTCCCGAATTTTTTACCGAAGTGTTTGATTTTGGAATTATACGCCGTGCCAAGGAAGCGGAAATTGTTGAAATAAATGTTCACGACCTGCGAAAATGGGCGACCGATAAACATCGCAAAACCGATGACCGACCGTTCGGTGGCGGCGATGGAATGGTGATGAAATGCGAGCCGATATTTCTGGCAATTGAAGAATTGATCGGAACTTGTGAGCGTGAAAATTATCCTTTGAAAACAAAGGTCGTGATGTTGACACCGCAAGGAAAGCCTTTGAAACAGGCGATTGCAAAAAGTTTCGCAGATGAAGCGGAACATATAGTTATGATCTGCGGACGTTACGAAGGCGTTGATGAAAGAGTAAATGAAGCACTCGTAACAGATGAAATTTCCATTGGCGATTATGTTTTATCAGGCGGAGAACCCGCTGTGATTGTTTTGACCGATGCGATTACTCGTTTACTGCCAAACGCTTTAGGCAATGAACAATCTGCCGAAAATGATTCGTTTTCCGACGGAATTTTAGATTTTCCGCATTATACACATCCGAGGACATTTCGTGGAATGGAAGTTCCCGAAGTTTTATTGGGCGGACATCACGGCGAAATTGATAAATGGCGGGAAGAGAAAGCATTAGAAAAGACTAAAAAGATTAGAAAAGATTTATTGGAAAAGGAGTGAAGAGTGGAGAGTGAAGAGTGGAGAGTGAAAATCAACTGACCATTAATAACTAACTACTAACAAAAGAGTTATGAACCGTTTAGACGCAATTGAAAATGCACAATTAAGAGAAGATATTCCGAACTTTCAACCGGGCGATACCGTGAGAGTTTGGGTTCGTATTAAAGAGGGTGAAAAAGAGCGTTTGCAGGCTTTTGAAGGTTTCTGCATCGCTAGAAAACACGGCGGAGTTCGTGAAACGATCACCGTTAGAAAAGTAAGTTTTAGCGTTGGTGTTGAAAGAATTTTTCCGATTCACGCAACAATTATTGACCACATAGATGTCGTCCGTCACGGAAAAGTCAGACGTGCGAAACTTTATTACTTACGCAAATTACGCGGAAAAGCTGCACGTATTCCCGAACGTGATATGCGTCAGAAAAAGAAAGTCGTTAAAAAATAAAGTCCGAAGTTCGTTGTTTAGATTTCAAGGTTTCATACACTTTGGCATAATACCTAAACAACTATGGACAAAGATGTTTTTTGGAAAATTCTTGATGAGATACTGAGTTTTGGCGAATTTATTGTCGCAGTTCCAAATTCTGGAGCATCGGCAAATATAGTCGGCAAAATCAGTATTGGCAGAGACGGTAGAGAAAAAGTTATCGAAAAAGATAATTGTCACTGTCACGTTCATCTTGAACCGGAAAAGATCGGTCAATTTTCTTTTACATATATAAATGCAGGTTTCGGAGACGAACCTGCCTGCGAACTAAAAACGCCGCAAGATGAAACAGTCTTGCGGCTTTATTTGCGTGAAAGTAAAGAAATTGCGATTGATAAATTTGTAGAGTTTTCTTATAAAGATTCGGAGCTTGTGAAAAACAGTTGGTAAGAAAGAACTTGCCCGCTAATTACGCTAATAAACGCTGATTTAAGAAAAGAAATTTCAAACTTTAAAAAATAAATACTTATTGATTTTATTAGCGAAAATTAGCGTTTATTAGCGGGCAAAAATCTTAAATAATGGCAATCAAAACAATAATCGGTATAGATTTCGAAGAACAAGCACACGCAGAAGGTTACAAATTTGTCGCCGGAGTTGATGAAGTCGGACGCGGCTGTTTAGCTGGTGCGGTTGTTGCCGGTGCAGTGATTTTGGATATGTCAAAACCTTTGCCTGTTGGATTAAATGATTCAAAGAAACTCTCGAAAAAGAAACGTGAAACAATTGCTGAAGAGATAAAAGAACACGCTTTAGCTTATGCAGTCGGACAGATCGAAGCGGATGAGATTGATAAAATAAATATTTTAGAAGCGACCAAAAAAGCAATGATTCTCGCCGTTCAAAATCTAAAACTAAAAGCTGATTTTCTGCTAATTGATGCACTCGAACTCAAAAATATAAATCTTCCGCAAAAAGGAATTATCAAAGGCGATACAGTTTCCGCATCAATTGCTGCCGCATCAATTATCGCCAAAGTTTATCGTGATAATTTGATGAAGGATTTTGCCGAAACCTATCCCGAATATGGTTTTGAAAAACACGCCGGTTATGGCACAAAAGCACATTTTGAAGCCTTACGAATTCACGGTGCAACACCGCTTCACCGCAAAAGTTTTCGCGGCGTTTTATAACGAAAAAACAGTGCGAAAAAAAACTCAAAAAAAGCAAAAAAAATTAAGCAAAAAAATAAAACTACATACGTTCCACAGTTGAATCTAGATTCAATTCAATTAATGTTTTTGACGCTTTGAGTAAAAAGTGTTGAAGAAAACATTAATTGATTCAATAAATTTCCAGGAGAATTAAATCAATGAACAAATTCGGTTTTAGAATTTTTGTTTTATTCATGGTTGCTTTTTCATTTTCAATTGTAGTTAATGCACAGGCAACTAGAACTTGGGTTTCGGGTGTTGGTGACGATGTAAATCCATGCAGCCGGACCGCACCTTGCAAAACCTTCGCCGGAGCGATTTCAAAAACAGCGACCAATGGCGAAATTAGCTGTCTTGATCCGGGTGGATTCGGTGCAGTAACTATCACAAAATCAATTACGATAGACTGCGAAGATACGCAAGGTTCAATTCTCGGTGCTGGCACAAACGGTGTCATCATCAATATTACAAGCGGAACTGATTCAAAAAAATCTGTCCGGCTTCGCGGGCTTTCAATCAATGGTGCAACAACGGGTCTTAATGGTATAAGAATTCTCGCTGCTAATTCGGTTACGGTCGAAGATACAGTGATTGACGGATTCAGCCAGCATGGTATTTCGGTCGAAACAAGTTCGGGAACTCCGAAAATGACCTTTGATCGAGTATCTATTAGAAACAATACAGGTAACGGGATCAATTCTTTTATTATTGGTGGAACTGTAAATCTGGCGGTCAGTAATTCACAATTTTCATTAAATGCGACAGGTATAAATCTAAGCAACAATACGAAAGCGACTGTGAGAGATTCAACCATCGCCAACAACACAACCGGACTTCTCGCATTTAATGCTGATATGAATGTTTTTGGTTGTATGATTTCGGGTAATACGACGGGCATTACGTCCAGTACTGGTGGAACGATTCGGCTCAATTCCAATATTGTTACAAGTAATGTAACGGGATTATCAACAACAGGTGGAAGCATACTTTCATCAAGTAACAATCAGGTTGACGGCAACACTACAAACGGTGCTGTAACCGGATTTATACCTAATACATAAAACTTCCATAACCTTTGGAATTAGGAAAAGCGGAGTCGGATTCTAATAAATTCGATTCCGCTTTTTAATTGTATCAAAAAAAAATGAATAAAACGTGCCTGTTTGTATTTGATGTAACGTATAATTAGTGGTTGAAAGTAAGAATCTTTTAAGGATGCTTTTATAAAATATTTTGAGTGATATAAATGAAAAATAAAATTTCAAAATACGAGTTTGAAACGATTACAATTGATAAAAATGGCAAAGTCATTGAGCAAAATATAAAACAAACAAACTCTTTCAAGGTTTCTCTCAGCGAACAAACAAATCTCGAAATGATAGAAATTCCAAGTGGCGAGTTCTTGATGGGAAGTTCTACCAATGAATCAGAATTTCGAGCAAATGAAACTCCGCAACACAAGGTAAAAATTCCAACATTTTATTTAGGCAAATACCCAATTACGCAAGCACAATATTTTGCTGTGATGAAAGAATTGCCAAGAATCTCTGAAGACTTTAGCGATGATAATTTTCCTGTTGTAAATGTTTGGCTTGAAAAAGCTTTGGAATTTTGCTCAAAACTTTCAGAATTAACAAACAAAGTGTTTTGCTTGCCTACAGAAGCAGAATGGGAATACGCTTGCCGTGCGGGAACACAAACACCTTTTGCATTTGGTGAAACTATTACTACTGAAATTGCAAATTTTGATGGAAATCAACCTTTTGCAAATGCTCCGAATGGAGAATTTAGAAACGGTTTAACACCAGTTGGATATTTCAAATTTGCCAATAATTTCGGACTTTACGATATGCACGGAAATGTCTGGGAATGGTGTGCAGATATTTGGCACGCGGATTTTGAAAATGCCCCGACAGATGGCAGTGTTTGGTTAGAAAATGGTGACCAAAGTTATGTTGTTCAGCGTGGCGGTTCTTGGAAGAATCGTGCGGGAAGTTGCCGTTCGGCGTTTCGGGTTGGTGACATTGCACATAATTCAGATCACATCGTCGGAATGAGAGTTTGTCTGAACCCATAAAAAATCTTGCAATTTTTACAGAAATATATACAATAGCTACGCTTCTTTTCAAAAAATTATTTCCCGATTTATATAAAACTAATAGCGGATTTACCGGCTATAAATACGTCTTAATATCATTTTAATTAGAGGAGAGAATATGATCAGAAAACCGCTTTT
>JBGTHN010000752.1:0-4376 GCA_041746235.1 Pyrinomonadaceae bacterium
GAAGTTGCGGGCGGCAAAAATAACATATCGCCTTTGCCGAGTAATCTTTCCGCACCGTTTCCGTCAATAATTGTGCGTGAATCAATTTTTGATGAAACACGGAACGAAATTCTGGCGGGAAAATTCGCTTTGATCAAACCCGTGATGACATCAACCGAAGGTCTTTGCGTTGCGAGAACAAGATGAATTCCGATCGCACGAGCCATCTGTGCAAGGCGTGTGATTGATTCTTCGACCTCTTTACCCGAAACCATCATCAAGTCTGCTAATTCATCAATAATGATAACAATATACGGCAGTTTTTGATGAGGATTTCCGTCCTCGTCAAAATCTTTTAAGGAATTTTTGCGAATAACTTCCTTGTTAAATCCGGCAATATTTCTAACTCCCCAACCGGCGAGTTCTTTATAACGTCGCTCCATTTCGCTGACTGCCCATTTGAGCGAGATTGAAGCACGTTTCGGATCAGTGATGATCGGCGTGGCAAGATGCGGAATGTCTGCATAAACGCCGAGTTCGAGACGTTTCGGATCAACCATTATGAATTTAACTTCGTCGGGTTTTGCCTTGTAAAGAATCGAAACGATCAAAGTATTTACGCCAACCGATTTTCCTGCTCCGGTTGCTCCGGCGATAAGTAAATGCGGCATTTTCGCTAGATCGGCAACTTCTCTGTGTCCGTCAATTCGTTTGCCCAAAGCGATCGCTAACGGCGATTCTAATTCTTTGAATTTATCCGATTCGACAATATCCCGCAAAAATATGGTGTCGCGTTGCACATTCGGAACTTCGATCCCGACAAAAGCCTTGCCCGGAATGCGTTCGATGCGAATAGATTCGGCTTTAAGTGCCAAACACAGATCGTCAACCAATCCCGTTACACGCGAATATTTTACGCCCGGATCGGGTTTGAATTCATAAGTCGTCACGACCGGACCTTGACCGATATTGACAACTTTTCCGGTAACATTAAATTCTTTCGTTTTTTGAATTAAATTTTCGGCAATTGCGTAAAGTTCATCGTCTTTTTGTTCGACACGCGGCGGCGGCGAATTCAAAAACTCGGGCAGAGGCAAAACGTAATCATCGAAGTTTTGAATCGGTTTCGGTTCTTCAATTTCCTCTTCCTCTTCAAACTCTTCAAGTTCTTCCGCATTAAGTTCGCCCGTTTGTTGAACAGGTCGGATAGGAATTTTATTCGCTTCACCGATTATGTCTGTAAAACCGGTTTGATCTCCGTTCACAGATGCCGCTTTTGCCTTTTCGATCGGTGTTTCAAGAGTAATTCCTTCCTCATTTCCGCTTAATTCTTCGGCGGTTAAAGCCCGATTTATAATTTGCGGTTTTTCTACTTCAAGGTTTTCGGGCGGTTCGCCAAGTTTATCTATTACCGAAGATAATTTTTCGCCGATAGTTTGTTTTTCCGCAACCTCAGCTTTTGCAGTTTTGCTTGTGGCATCAATGATCTGCGGTTTTTGTGAATTGGATTTCGCCGCAGTTTTATTTTCGACAACAAGTTCTTTTTCGTGTTCGGCTTTCATCTTGCGATATTTTGAAAACCATTCGCCGAAACGAATTTTGAAGTTGCTCCAGCCAATTTCAAAACTTTCGAAAAGTGATGTGTAAGAAAAATTAGTGATGAGCAGGATAGAAGCCAGAAACAAAGCAAAGAATAAAATTCCGGTTCCGATGGTGTTTAACAAAGAGGTTGAAACCGCCGTGAAAAATGCTCCCGTAATTCCGCCGTAAAAACCAAAAAGCGATAAAAGCGAAGTTCCCGTTAAAACAAACAACAAAACGCCGATAATGCGGACGGGCGGAGTGTATAAGGTTTTTGAAAACAAAAATCTTGAGCCGATAATTATAAGCAGAACGGGCATAGCATAAGCCACTAAACCGAATGCTTGAAATAAAAGATCAGCGACAAACGCACCGACAACTCCGATCCAATTTTGAGTTTCTGTCGTCGTGCTGGTGTTGAGCGAAAAATCCATCGGACTCGAACTGATCAAACATAAAAACAATAATACGCCGATCGCATAAAGGATTATGGCGACAATTTCATTGTAATGCGATCTAGAATTTGTAACGGTTTGTGTTGTATTGCGTGTTGCCATTTTTCAAATGATGGAGCGTGGTAAGAAAAATTGTTCAGCCTTATCATACACGATTTTTGTCAAAATTCTAAGGGATTTTGATAAATGATATTTGTTTATTGTTCATTATTTGCATTTTTGTTCTTATTTCGACCAGTCAACAATAAATAAATTTTCCCGAACAAATTCCGCTTATTTTAAGCCTTCAAAAAAAAAATAATTTATTTGCATTTTTTTCTGTAATATTTTGAAAAAAAACTCATATATATACGAAGACAAATATTTCGATATTTCGGCAAGAGACAATTTGTAAAAACAGAGAGTTTTGATGCGGTGCTTCAAATCTAAAATTTAATAAATATGACGGAGAAAAAAATAATGTTAAAACAAAAGTTTTTGGCATTGACGATATTATTATTTCTTTTTCTCTTCCACTCTATCGAAAAAGTCTCAGCCGTTGAATTAATTACCAACGGCGGTTTTGAAACAGGTAATTTTACTGGTTGGACTGTTGCAACCAGCGGAAACGGTTGGTATCCATGGCAGGTTACGGGAACAGGCGGTGGAGATGGTATTACTGGAGGTATCCAAGCTTCCTCACCACAGCAAGGATCATTTGATGCGTGGACAGGATTTTGTTGTAATACTGTGAACAATCCTGAATATATTCAGCAAGATGTAACGATTCCCACAGGACAAACCGCTTCAATTCATTGGTTGGATAAAGTTCAATCAAATCTGACTGCATTTTGCACAGTTCCGTCGTGCGGTTCGAATACGTATCGTGTTCAGATTCTAAATCCTACAACTAATGCTGTTCTGCAAAATCTATATGTCTTTACTGCAAATGGCGGAGCGAACTACAACACAGGTTGGGTAACACACGGAATTGTTATTTCGCATTTTGCCGGTCAAACAATTCGAATTCGCTTCTCGGGAACATATGCCTCCGGTCTTAGTGGACATCTCAATGGTCCCGGAAGAGCCGAAGTTGATGCTGTCAGTGTTCAATCTCCGGCACTTCCGACTGCCGCCAATGTTTCGGTCGGTGGAAAAATTACTAATAACGGCAAATCCGGCATTTCGCGTGCTTCGGTTACTCTGACGGATGCCGGCGGAAATTCCCGCACGGTTTTGTCCAATCAATTCGGCGGTTATAAGTTTGATAATGTCCAAGCGGGCGAAACTTATACATTGGTCGTTAATCACGGCAAATATAATTTTGCCGATAATCCACGGATCATTAATGTGGATGATAACTTAACCAATATTGATTTTTATTCAAGCCCTTGAAACATTCCAAGGTTACTCCTTTAAAAGTCGAAAGAAATCCCTTCTTTTTCGACTTTTTGCCAAGACTGTATGGATACAGTCTTGGCTTTTTTTTGTCAGTAGCATCAGCATGAGCCGTTGCGTTATGACGCAGTTGCTCACGCAAACGCTACTGACATTGCACCGAATTACCAAGACAATCCGCCACCTTACGGACTCATTCCGTCGTCCGCTTGAACGAGTCCGTCACTCGCTTGAACGAGTCCGTCGTCCGCTTGAATGAGTCCGTCACTCGCTTCAATGAGTCCGTCACTCGCTTGAATGAGTCCGTCACTCGCTTGAATGAGTCCGTCGTCCGCTTGAATAAGTCCGTCATCTTGCTGGAAGAGCCAGTAACTCTGCTGAATAAATATTCCGTCCCGCAGACTCAATATTCCGTATGGAATATTGAGTCTGCGGTGCGGCACAGGGTTAAATTAAGACATACTTTTCTTCAGGAGTAGAAATTCTTTGATGAAATCATCAATCTTGCCGTCCAAAACCGCATCAACATCGGTTCTTTCGTGCTTTGTGCGGGTGTCTTTGACGAGTTTATAAGGTTGCAGAGTGTAGTTGCGGATTTGCGAACCGAAGGAAATATCCTGTTTGCTGTCTTCGAGTTCGGCAGTTTCGGCACGGCGTTTTTCCATTTCGAGTTCATAGAGTCGCGAACGCAAAACCTGCATTGCAACCGCTCGATTTTGCAATTGTGAACGCTGATTCTGACAAGTTACGACAATATTCGTCGGAATATGCGTGATGCGAACCGCCGAATCCGTTACATTTACGTGCTGTCCGCCCGCCCCGGACGCTCTGTATGTGTCAATTCGCAGGTCTTTATCTTCTATTTCAATTTCAATATCGTCGTCAATTTCGGGCGAAACAAAAAACGATGCGAACGAAGTTTCACGACTTCCGCCGGAATTGAACGGCGAAATTCGCACAAGCCTGTGAACGCCCGCTTCCGTC
>JBGTHN010000753.1:0-3270 GCA_041746235.1 Pyrinomonadaceae bacterium
GTTACGAACAACTATCTATTTTAGTTCCCATATTTATTGGATGTCAACAATGATAAAAAAGTTTTTCATCAATGCAACATTATTTTTGATGATTTTATTCGTATATCAAACTGTTTTCTCGCAGGTTATTGATGTAAAAATAAAACTCGGAGCAAGCGAAGTTTCGGCAATTCATATTGAAGGAAAGTTCTTGGCAAACAACGAGTTAATTGAAAAAAAATGGTCATTTACAGATTCTTATGCTGATGCGGAAAATCTGGGAAAAAGAATCAGTGATTTACATTTATTCGATGAAAAAGGAAACGAGATTTCATATAAGAAATTTGCTGAAAGTGAATATGTCGCTGATCGCAAAGCGAGTGCTTTTTCTTACAAGATTGATCTCAAACCTTTGGATAATACAATCGCCAATGCACATATTTCGTGGCTAATAGAATCTCACGGTTTATTGATGTTAAATGATCTATTGCCAAAGTTTAACAGCGACAAAGCGACAATTAAATTGACATTTGAATTGCCCGAAAATTATAAAGTTGCGGCGAATGAAGAGAAAATCGAAGGCAGTGTATTTTTAGTTAAAGATTTGGAAAAAGCTGTGTTTTTGGTTGGAAAAAACTTTCGTGAGCAAGAGGTTTTGGTAAATAAAACAAGTCTGAATTTTGTAATCCTCGGCGAATGGCAGTTCAAAGATAAATTGGCTTTTGAGATGGCGGAAGAAATTTTAAAAGAATACGCCGATCTGTTTGGCGAAATTCCGTTTCAAAAGGCACAAATTTTCCTTTTGCCATTTCCGAAAAACATCGGTTTAAATCGTTGGCGGGCTGAAACACGCGGAGAAAATGTAATGATCTTGTCTTCGCCGATGCTTGCCGTAAATCTGGCGGAACAACGTCTGCACGAACAACTTCGACACGAAATTTTTCATTTGTGGATTCCGAATTCTTTAAATTTAAGCGGTGATTATGCGTGGTTTTATGAAGGATTTGCCGTTTATCAAGCGTTGAAAACAGGTGTTTGGTTGGGACAGATCGGGTTTGATGATTATTTAAATACTCTCGAACAGGCATATTTTTTGGAGCAAAAAAGAACCGCTAATGGTTCATTGATAGATTCATCAAAAATGCGTTGGAACGGAGAAGTTTCAAGCGTTTATGCAAAAGGTTTGTTGGTTGCATTTTTGTGCGATGCGGCACTTCTTCAAAATAGTAAGGGAAAAAAAGATTTGAAAATCATATTCCGCGAAATCTATCAAACACACGGAAAAATGTCGAAAAAAAAAGATGCGAACCTGTCTGTTTTGAAGGTTTTGCGACAATACAGAGAACTTACTCCGATCATTGAAAAATATATCGAAGGAACGGAAAAAATTGATTGGACAAATTATTTATCGGTGTTTGGCATCGAAAATGTCGGCAAGGGAACAAATGCAGACCTTAAAATAAAATCGAAACCGTCGAATCGGGAAAAGGCTTTATTGAAAAAATTAGGCTATAATAGAAGACGCAATGTTAAGAAACAAAAGATTGAAAGAAATGTTAATTAAAAAATTATTTATATTCGCAGTTATATTATTTGGAGCAATAGGATTAACGAGTTGCGGTATGGTTGATGCCGCATCAGAAAACCTTTTTAGCGTAGTTGGTTTAACCGAAACCGGAACAATTATTTCCAAACGTGCAAATATCCGAAGTTCTTATGCGGTTGTTGCGGCAGACCTTTTGGAATTGAAACGCGGACAACAGGTTGAAGTGTTGGACGAACTCGATTTTGAAAAAGTTATATGGTATCGCGTTCGTGCAAACGACGAAGACGAAACGGAAGGTTGGATCGAAGCACAGCACGTAATTATTGAAGAATCACTTGATAAATCGAGAAAACTTGCCGAAGAAGACAAAAATTTACAGCCGCAAGCGACCGGACAATTACGAGCCTCTTCAAATCTGCGTTTAACTCCGCAAGTCGTCGAAGATAACATTTTGCTCAGACTTGATAACGGTTCGCCATTTGAAATCCTTGATTGGAAATTTGTTCCGAAAACAAAGGGCGAAGAAGGCGAAGAAACGGAAAATGAAGACATCAAAGCCGCCGAAGAGGGTAAAAAAGATGAGCCTGCAAAATTGGATGACAAATATGATGTTTGGTATAAAGTGCGGCTTGATCCATCGGTTTCACCTGCTCCAATGGGCTGGGTTTTTGGCAGACAGGTCGAACTTCAAGTGCCGACCGACATTGCTTATTTTCAAACAAACGACCGAAAATTTATAACCTGGCAGAGGTTGGACAATCCCGGCACGGATAATGAAGATACTTCGATAAAAGATGCCGGAGCAAAAGTTTCAAAGCCGGGAAGTTGGGTTATTCTTTCCAGAACCAACGAAGTAAAAGCAATAGACGGTGTTGAGCCTGATTTTGATGGGATTCTGGTGCTTGACTTTGATAACTACAAACAAGAACATTATACGGCATACAGCACGATCAGAGAGAAAATTGATGTTTGGGGACAATTACCTTTGAAACTTGAAGGTTCAGGCGATAACAGAAACTTTACGGTTAATATTCGCAACGAGCAAACCGGAAAAATGGAAGAAAAACGATTCGTTATCTTCAAAGACAAAAATAATCGTTTGCGTGTTACTCCGCCGGAAGGGTTGAAAGAACAAAAAGTAGAGACGAAGAAAAAGTAAGCAGTTAGCAGTAAGTTATCAGAGTTTCAGAAAGTTGCAGAAAGTTAAAAACAAAGAGTTTAAAAATATCAAAATGCCTGATTACAAGTTAACACCTGCTTAAAAGTAAAATTATTTTTTAGACTGAAAATAAATGGAAGAATATACTGATTTGGAAAAACCGTTTGGAGAGTTTGTAGAACTGGAAATTACGGACACGATTGATCTGCATTCGTTTCAACCGAGTGAAGTTCGAGCCGTGGTTGAAGCATATTTGGAAGAAGTCCGTAAAAAGGGTTTTGAAACCGTGCGGATAATTCACGGCAAAGGAATCGGTGTGCAAAGAGAAATTGTTCGCAAATTACTCTCTGAAATGGATTATGTGAAATCCTTTAAAAACGGCGATGAATTTTCTGGCGGAGGTTCAGGTGCGACGATTGTTAAATTTAAGAGTTTGAATGATATTACTTAACAGTTTTTGTTGAATAGATATTTGTTTGGAAATGGCACTTGGGAAACTACACAATCCAATTATTGCCAACAAATCTCACAAATCGGCTTTGGGCATTTCGATACCAAAAATAAAATTATGAAAAATATTAAAATA
>JBGTHN010000754.1:0-17484 GCA_041746235.1 Pyrinomonadaceae bacterium
GCAGGCAGAGATGCCTGCGTTCCCGACTAGAAAATATGGAAAATCAAGCTGAAAAAACTTCCGGTTATGCAATTTATGCACTCGCCTTGTTGATGTTTGTTTATATTTTAAACTTCCTCGACCGCACGATTATTTACATACTTTTTCCGCTTATAAAAAAGGAAATGGCGTTTTCCGACACGCAACTTGCACTTCTCGGAACAACATCTTTTGTGATTTTTTATACGGTTTTGGGAATTCCCTTTGGACGAATGGCGGATAAAGGTTCGCGGACAAAGTTGATTGCGATTGGTTTATTGATCTGGAGTTTATTTTCGGGATTAACGGCTTTTACGTGGGATTTTTGGTCAATTTTCTTGTGTCGTGTGATGGTCGGAGTCGGCGAAGCAACGGTCGGACCGGCGGCAATTTCGCTTTTGTCAGATTATTTTCCGCCGAATAAACGTGCAACCGTTACAAGTATTTATTCGATGGGAATTGCTATAGGTGCGGGAATGGCGGCACTTCTCGGCGGATATTTAAGTGTTTACGGTTGGCGGACAGCGTTTATTTTAGTTGGTTTTCCGGGAATTGCTTTTGCATTATTGGTTTTTTGGCTTCGTGAACCGAAAAGAACATTAAGCAGTTCGATTGATGAAGAAAGTTATTCGGCAAACGATTGGAAAAAGTTAATTACGAACAAACCTTTTGTTTTGCTGTGCGTCGGATACGCATTGCTTGGATTGGCGACAAACAATCTTTCAATTTGGGGAGCAACATTTTATTCGCGTTTGCATTTGTTTGATCTGCCAACAATTGGTTTTTGGGGCGGAATTTTAACTCTTATAGCAGGAATTCCGGCAACACTTTTCGGTGGCGTTATTGCGGATAAGTTTAAGCAAAGATCAAAAGGCGGACGGATGTTTTACGGTTCGCTTTTAGCTTTGATAAGCGTTCCCGTTTGGCTTTTGTTGATTTTTACAAACAATATTCCTTTGATTATTTTGGCAAACGGCGTTTTGCTTTTTGCGGCATTGGGTTGGCTCGGAGCGGCGGCGGCTGATGCAACCGAAATTGCCGGAGTTAATCTGCGAGGTTTGGCAATCGCAATTTATTTTTTCACCGTCAATATTGCAGCATATTTGATCGGTTCAAATTTAATCGGTTTCCTAAGTGATAAATTCGGAGCAACGGAAAATCCGGCAATGTTGCGTTATGCTTTGCTTGTTTGCCCGATAGCTTGTTTTTTAAGTGCCGTTTGTTTATTTATTGGCGGAAAATCACTTCAGAAAAGTTAATATTGAATATCGTAAAAAAACATCCAACCGATTGAGTAATTCGGTTGGATGTTTTCATTTTTCTCGCATTAACAATTTGCTTACTTACCTTCTGTCAGGCGAAGTAGATTGCACCGTAATTTGCGAACCTTGTTCAAGTTCCAGATCGTCTTTTCCTTCGATCGCAACTGAACCTGCACCGGCTCCGCCACCGATCGTTGCACCGATGATCGCACCTTTTCCGCCGCCGATAATTCCGCCAATAATTGCACCGACTCCGGCACCGATCCCACCGCGTTTTACGGTTTCTTTTGTTCTGCTATCACCTTTGACCTGACCTTCATCGTTTATTTTGATGGTCTTACCTTGTGCATCGGTAATACTTTGCAAAACTCCTGCAAAATCATAAGTTTGTCCATTTCTCAGACGAATAGTTTCAAAATTAAGCGTCAGTTTGGAACTTCCCGAAATTTTGCCTGTTCGTTCAATTCCCGATATATAACCTTCCACAATTGCACCTCGATATTCATTAGGTGATTCAACTTTTAAGCTAAAACGGTCATTGTTTTGCGATGCTTTTGTTGTGATTTTATTATCCAAAGTTCCTGTTAAAACAGTTCCGTTCGGCACATAGAAATCACCGTTTCGAGTCGTCGTTTTCGGATAATTTTTATTATCGTCTGGGTAATTGTTCGTTGAACCTCTGTCGTTCGGATCGCTACTTGAATAACCGTCATCGTCAGAATCGTTATTTGAATAACCGTCATCATCGGAATATGGATCATCAGAATTCCTTGAATTGGTATTGGAATAAGAACTTGTTTTGCTGTAATAGCTGTCGGCAAAAACGGTCTGTCGCAGATAATTTGTTGTAACCATACGAGTTACTCGCAAAGATTTTCCATTTTCAATTGAGGTTAGTGTAATCGTGTAATCAGACTCACCACCAAGACTCGAAATTTTCAATTCATTATTACGAAGACTTGTTCGAACACGTACGTTTGAGCCATTGCTTCCTTGAGCAGTTTGTGTTCTGCCATCAGCAGTAAATGTTACGGGACTTGCAATAGAGGTTGATAAAGTAACTTGATTTCCACGAACGTCAATTGTAATTGATTCGGGAGCGTCAAGTTTATCTTCTAAATCTTCTTTTTGATCTCTCGTCATACGATTGTTTCGATTTGCAGTTTCAACAATATCGCTGACATTTTCGCTTTTTGAAACATTTAGTTGATACGTTCCTGTTAAATCATTTGAATTGCTTCTTTGTGCATTTGCTTGTGTTAAGAAAACGCCGAATGTTAATCCAAACACTAAAAACCGTAAAAAACCTTTTTTAATTTCTCTGCTCATTTTTTCTCCTTTGCTTGAAAAACCTCTCTCTTGCTTATATTTTAATTTTTGGGGTTTGCCATAAATATAAGAAGCATTTTTCGTGCCAAAAGTTTATTTAATTCTCTGTTAAACTTTTCATTCATAAATCTTGTGCTAAAATTTCACAAAATTCAATAATAAATTAAACAAAAAACTATGTCAGAAAATTTATATACAGCAACGATTCATTACGCAGGCGATGAATTCTTTATCGGAACAACTCCCAGCGGACATTCGCAAGCTATTGACACAAAAGGAGATAGAAAGTCTGCGGCAACACCGCTTGAATTGCTTTTAATTTCGGTGGCTTCCTGCACAGCAGTTGATGTTGTTTCCATCTTAGAGAAAAAACGTCAGGACATTAGTGATTACAATGTTGTCATAAAAGGTGTCAGACGTGATGAATTTCCGCGTGGATTTATTGCTTTTCATATTCACCATATCGTTAAAGGACGTAGCATTTCGGAAAAAGCAGTCGCCGATGCGATCGAACTTTCGGACACCAAATATTGCTCCGTTGCATACACGGTTCGTCCGACGGCGAAAATTACGACGAGTTATGAGATAATTGAGGTGGAATAATAAATACCATTATATTTCAAACATCCATTTAGTTATGAACATAGCAGCACCCGAAGAAATAGAATTAGAAAGAAAGCACAAAATGCTCAAGCGTTTGAAGAATCGGCTTGTCATACGTGAAGAGGAAATAACCGAGATTCGTGCGGAATTGGAGCAATTCGAAGCTCAATATACGATGGAAGTCGGAAGACTTTATGCGGAATTGGACGAAATCGAAGCGGAAATTGCCGAAGAAGAAGTTAAATTAAATCCTGATGATGAGGAAATAAAAAAACGTGCGGAAGAAGCACGATTGAGAGCGGAAGAATCTGCGAAAAACGCTGATGAAGAAAATTGGCAGGCTTGCACGCAAAAATGGAATCCGAATGCCGAAGCGAAAAAGGCTTATCATAATCTCGCCAAAATGATCCACCCCGATCTGGCAATTGATGAAGAAGAACGAGCCAAACGCCACGATCTGATGGCGAATTTGAATAACGCATATAAAGATGGCGATCAAAGGCAGTTAAATAAATTGGTTGAAGAATATAGAGATTCACCCGATCTGGTAAAAGGCGATTCTATCGGCGATGAATTAGTCCGTGCGATTCGTCAAATTTCGCAAGTAACACGCCGCTTAAAAGAATTGCGTGCAGAAAGATTAGAAATTGAATTATCAGAATTATATATCTTGCGGGAAAAAGTTCGTGCCGAACAATTAGAAGGAAGAAATTTACTCTCACAAATGGCGGAACGCACCAAAACTCATATCAGAAAATCCACACGCCGTTTGAAAAATATCAAACAAGTTATTGAAGCAGACGATATAGATATGCGTGAAAGATTCGGTTTGAATGTGGAGGCTTTTAGATAAATGAAAAAAGCGATTTTCACATTCTTTTCAGTAATTATGTTAACTAACTTTATTTTTAGTCAATCAATTGCGACTGAAGAATACGAAGTAATGAGTGCTGTCCTATCCAAATACGATAAAGAAAACAATGAATTTGTAATAAAAGAGGAAACTATTCAATACAATTTCGACATTAACGATAAAGATGGAAATTTTGCGTTTCTTTCTGAAGTCGTTATGCCCAATTTATTGGAGGAAACTAAAAAAGATTTTAATTCGAAGAACGATAAAACTTATACGCTTGAAAAAAAGTTTACCTTCAAAAGCAATTATAAATTTATTTCTGAAGCAGATAAACAAAATATATTCAAAGATGATTTTCCCGATGAATCTTGGAAAACATTTTATAAGAAATATCCCAAAGCTTTGGGCTTATACCATTTTTCAAGGGTCGGTTTTAATAACGACAAAAATCAAGCATTGATTGTTTCATACGAATCAAGAGGAAGTCTTTGGATGGAAGGAAAATTATTTTTTCTTGTTAAGAAAAAAAATGGATGGTATGTTGAAAAAGATTATATTTTTATTGTGTCTTAAACTTTCAAACAACCTGTCCGCAAACAAAACCGCTTGACCAAGCCCATTGAAAATTGTAACCGCCGAGCCAACCTGTAACATCCAAAACTTCGCCGATAAAATAAAGTCCTGCAATCTTTTTCGATTCCATTGTTTGCGAAGATATTTCGTTCGTATCAACACCGCCGAGCGTAACTTCCGCTTTGTCAAAACCTTCGGTTTCGTTAAATAAAACCTGCCAATTATTGAGCGTTTCAGCGATTTCTTCAACTTCTTTTTTGTTTAATTGATTGATCGGTTTGTTTTGGAAATTCTGCAATGTAAATCTTTCAGCAAAACGATTAGGCAGATATTTACTCAAGAAATTTACGAGCGTTTGTTTGCTGTTTTGGTTTTGTTCAAATAACTCTAAAGCATCAAACTTTGGCAACAAATTAAAACTTATCGGCTTGTTTTCTCGCCAATAATTTGAGATTTGCAAAATTGCGGGACCGCTTAAACCTCTGTGCGTGAACAGGATATTTTCGCGGAAAGATTCTTTGTCGGATTCGGCAATTGAATCAATTGAAACTCCCGCGAGTTTTGCAAAATTATTGCCATTTGCAAAAATGAGCGGAACAAGTGACGGACGAATTTTGGTTAACTTTATGCCAAATTGTTTGGCGATCGTGTAGCCGAAATCTGTTGCACCTATTTTTGGAAATGAAAGTCCGCCTGTTGCGATGACAAGACTTTCGCTTTTGAAATTTCCTTTATTCGTCTCAATTTCAAATAGATCATTTTTGGTAATTTTCTTTGCTGAACAATCCGTTAAAATTTCTACATTTGCTATTTCGCATTCTTCAAGCAACATTTCAACGATTTGATGAGAACGCTCACGGCAAAATAATTGTCCGAGCGTTTTTTCGTAAAAACTTATTTTGTGTTTTTTGACAAGATTGATGAAATCTTCGGAAGTGAATCGTGCAAGTGCGGATTTACAAAAATGCGGATTATTTGAAACGAAATTTTCGGGACGAACATTTAGATTTGTAAAATTACAACGTCCGCCGCCGGAGATTATTATCTTGCGTCCAACCTGTGCATTGTGTTCGATGAGCAAAACCTTTCGTCCACGCTTTCCTGCTTCAATTGCACAAAAAAGTCCCGCCGCACCTGCTCCGATTATAATCGCGTCGAATTTCATTTAGGCTAAATATCTTTCTTTTAAGATGTTTATATGATGAAGTTCGTGTCCGGCGATGATATAAGCTAATGCTCTGACGCTGACCGGATTTTCGCTCGCAATTCCACTTCTAAGCCAAGCATCTTCCGGTAAATTTTTGAACATCAAGATATTTGATTCTCGAACTAATCTAAATTCTTTTGATAAATCGCTTAATTTGCACGAATCAAAATCTGCATTTTCGATATAAGGGTCTTGGTCAAAACCTTCCAGCGGAGTTGCATCGTTTCGTGAAAAACGCAAAGCTCGATATGCCATAACTCGTTCCGTATCAATTAAATGTCCGACTAATTCCTTAATGCTCCATTTCCCTTCTGCATAACGATATGTGCCTTTTTCTTCAGGAATGTTTGCGATAACATCTTGCGTTTTGTTGATTTGAACGTCCAACGCCGAAATAATGTCCGTGCCTTCGACCAAAGAAATGTATATTCCGTAATAGGCTGCATATTCAGTGGATTCTGGAGCAATTTTTATTGAATTGTTCATTTTTTGATTTTAACAAATTAACCAAATAAAAAAACCTAAGTATTGCATCTTCTTATAAATGCTAACTTAGGTTTTCTTAAAACACTTGCCTCGCAAACTTACTAATTTGAAATTTCTATCGGTTCGACGTGCATTTTGTTGTCGTAATCTTTTTTGGTATCTGTAACGCCGACTATTTTACCTAAAATCTGTATTTCATTTTCGTCAAATAGTTGCGGCTTTTTATCTTCTGCTTCCAGGCAAACAATTCCAAAATCTATATCATAAAACCCGCAAATTACGGCTTCTGAATCTCTCTCTAAAACCGCCACCAAATCGCCTCGTTCCACTTTTTCCTTGACGATAATTGCCAATGAACCTTTTTTCAAACCAACTTTTTCTAAGTGTTTGTTTTTTATCCAAACTCCTTCGATCTCTTCATAATGTGAGATTGAAGGCGGCAAAACAAGTTCTATATCTTTTTCAATTATTTCATCTTCGGAGTAAACTTTTATCAATTTCGGAGATTTTACAGCGTTGATCACATGCTCGAATTCCGTGAGTAATTTATTTGCTTTAACTTCGCTAATTTGAATTCTGGCAATATCATAAGCCTCAAACAAGTTTAATGTAGCTTCGGCAATTTTATTCATACTAACCAAAATTTTTACTTTAGTTGAAAGTATTTCAACTAAATAATCGGCATTTTCACTTTTCCTGAGGATTTCAATTCCTGATTCAACCGTTTCTAATGCCTGATCGAATTTTCCTTCGTCAAAATAGATCAAGGCTTTCGTATCTAAGGAATATCCATTTCTCGTTTTATCGTAAATTTTCTTGAATACGTTTGTAGCATTATCTATTGCTTCGTGGGCTTTTGAAAATCTTTTAAGGGATTTGTAAAGTAACGCTATATTATTTTCAACAGTTCCTAAATAGACTTGATGCTGTGATTTTCTATGAAAATGTCTTGCCAATTTATAATATTTTATGGATTCATCAATATTACCTAAATTGGAATAGGCGATTCCTAGATTTGAAGAAATTGTTCCATTTAAATAATAGTCTCCATATTCTCTAAATGAACTTTCAACTAACTTAAAGTTTTCTACAGTTTCGGCGTATTTTCTATTTGCGTTGGTTAAAATGCTTTTTATAAGATGCGAGAATAATTTGGTATCAATTGAATCAGAGAGATTGTGTGAAAAGGCTTCTTCCAGCCAAACTTCGGCTTCGACCAATTCACCTTTTCGCCAGTAAGAAAGTGCTAAATAATTTTCACATTCGGCAATTTTTTCAATGTCATAAATTTCCAAAAACCTTTGGTGAGCTTCCGTCAACAAATCTCTTGAATGTTCTTGGGCATTTGGTATTTGTTTATTATGTCCTAGAAACCCGATCAAACTTCCACACCGCAAAATAATCTCTGCCGCAGTCGCTTTATCAAAATGATTCACATCGGGAAACGCACTTTTATCTTCCCAAACATCACTTAATTTTTGGATGGCATCATCATACCTTCCGCACCTTTCAAGTTGGAAGATTTCTTGTGTCGAAATATTTAGCTTTGTGTTGAGAGATTTCATAACGCATTAATTAGCACGTAACTCTGCTATTATAAACCCGATACTTATTATGTAGCAAGCACAAAATCAAATGTTTGCTATGTAAAAAGTATAAAACAAAATCAGGAGAATAAATAAAATGAAATTAACAACAAAATTAACAGTGAAGGTTTTCTTAATTATTAGTCTTTTTTGCTCAACAGCTTTTGCTGATGGCGAAATGAATGAAGGCGGAAGAACAGGTACAGGAACAGGCGGCGGAGGTTTTGCTTGTATAGAATGTGTTATTGATAATGAATCTACTGATAAAGTTGAAGATGATTCAATAATTACACTTTTTAAAGACTTTCTGAGCGAAATACTCGGATAAGTCAGAAAATCGAGCGTTCATACAAAATTAAAATCAAGAGTAGATTCTTAAAAGTTATTCCCAATAAAAATTTTTGTTTATTACTAACTTAAACTTCCCTTGATTCACTACAAAAAAATTTTGATTAGCTCGGATTAGTTGAAAGTTCAGCAGGATCTTCCTCTTGAACTTTCTCCTCCCTAATTTTATCAGAAGTTAATGTCATCGTTTTTGGTGAATCACTAGGAGTGTGTTTATTTTTCGAGTTATATGCGTCAAATAATTTACCAATTTCAACCAAAAAATCAGACGGAGGTATTTTTAAAAGACTCTCTATAAACAAAACAAAATCATTTTTTACAGATTCATCAACAAATTTTTGTCCTTTTCCGGTCAAAATCCAATGAATCGAATAGGGACTTTGATTTGAGATACTTAAAAGTATTCTTGCATCGGGTAATCTGCCTTGAAGGTAATTTACTGCGGCAGTATATGAAATATTTAAAAGTTCTGAAATCTCCTTTGGGTGCGAAGTTCCGCACGCTTCAACAAATCTTTTTACAAATTCTTCATTATTTTTTTCAAGTCCGCTTGACATATTAAAACGATTGTGGCATATTTTACACAATTGTTCAAGAGTTATTAAAAAATCAACTCTAAACAAACATTGACAAACAAGATTTATAAAATAATGATTTAGTTGATTTACTAACTTTATTATTTTGTTATAATCAAAAAATATTGATTTCGTGTTTGGTTACGCCCTGTAATCGGCACGAATAAAGAGGGAAGCGGTGTGGGAGACGTTTCCCTCGCTTAATTTTAAAAGCGAGAAATTCCCTTTCAACAATCATCCAATCAACAATTCAAGATATTGAATCAATTTATTCTTCTTTTTGCCATATGATGTAAAATACTTTTATGGTTAATTCAGTGTCTTTTGATGTGATAATTATCGGTGGCGGAGCGGCTGGAATTTCAGCGGCAATGTGGTGCGACGAACTCAAATTGAAATCTCTCCTTTTAGAATCAAATCCCGAACTTGGCGGACAACTTCTCTGGACACACAATAAAATAGAAAACTATCTCGGATCGAAAGCCGGTAACGGAATTGAATTGCGGAATAGGTTTGTCGAACAAATGAAAGATCGGGAATTTTCATTCCGTTTAAATGCGAGCATAAAGAAAATTGATCTAGCCGAAAAAATCATTACCTTAAAAAATGGTGAAACCTTAGCCGCCAAATCTTTGATAATTGCAACCGGCGTTAGACGTAGAACTTTGGGTATCGAGGGCGAAGATCGTTTTAAAGATAAAGGCATATTAAGTTCGGGAAAACGCGATAAAGATTTAGTATATGGAAAAACCGTTTTAATTATCGGTGGTGGCGATGCGGCTCTTGAAAATTCTCTTATTTTGGCAGAAACCGCCGCTAAGGTTTATGTTGCCCACCGTCGCAAGGAGTTTCGTGCGAGAAGTGAATTTATTGAAGCGGCAAAAGTAAATAAAAAGATTGAATTTCTATACGAAACCAGCCTCAAGAAAATTATTGGAAATGAAAAAATAGAATCGGTTGAACTTAAAAACATAAACGAAAATGAAAACTATTCCCTGCCGATTGATGCAGTATTATTTCGCTTAGGCGTAGAACCGAACACAAGTTTCTTAGGCGAACAAATAGCAAAAGATAAAAACGGCTATATTATTATTGATAGTTTTTGTGCGACCAACATTAAAGGAATTTACGCTGTCGGAGATGTTGCGAATCCTATTTCACCAACAATTAGTAGTGCAGTCGGAATGGGAGCAACATCTATAAAAGCTATTTACTCTCAGTTAAAATAGAGTTACAATAAAACAAAATTTTGAATTTTATCTAAAATTTCCTAGTTTCTAACACTATTGGATAAACTTTAATAAATTTTGTATTCCCTTTATATTCTTAGTTTTAGAAGGTTTTTCATCTATAAGAATTCAAACGGAACGCAAAATGCCTTAGAAAAAAGAGAGTTACTACAAGCTATCATTTTTTGAATAAAGCTATCATTTTTTCAGTAAACAAATTAAGGAGGAGCTATGAGTATTAGTATTTTAAGATCGAAAGTTTTTCTAACTTTATGGACTTTGGTTTTCAGTGTCTTTATGGTTGGAACTATTTTTTCACAATCGGGAACTTCCACAGTTAGTGGAACTGTAACCGACCAAACCGACGCTGCTGTGCCAGGAGCAACGGTTACGCTTTCTAATTCTACAAACGGATTTAGAAGAAACACAACAACAGATAACAATGGTAATTACAGTTTTCCGGGTATTGCACCGGGTAAATATCAGTTGGAAGTAGAGGCTTCAGGCTTTAGTAAAGCTGTTAACACCAATGTGCAAGCAGCGGTTGATTCGACTGCTTCGATAAGCATCAAACTAGAACCGGGTGAAGTATCCGCAACTGTTGATGTTACAACCAACACGATTGAGTCCGTTGTCAACACTCAAGATGCCAGTCTCGGTAACAACTTTGTTCCTGAACAAATCACTCAACTTCCAACAAACTTGAGAAGAGTTAACGATCTTTTAAGTCTTCAACCGGGCGTTACAAGAGAAGGATATGTTGCAGGTGGAAGAAGTGACCAAGCCAATATAACACTTGATGGTGTTGATATTAATGACCAGCAAACAGGTGGTCGTTCCGGTCAATTTGATACTTCACAAGGCTCGGTTTTAAGAGCAACAACTGAATCGGTTGAGGAATTTCGCATTACAACTACAAATGCAAATGCGAATCAAGGACGCTCATCCGGTGCTCAAGTTTCGCTTGTAACAAGAAGCGGATCAAATGAGTGGCACGGTGCTGCATTCTATTTCTATCGCCCGACAGCATTTTCTGCTAATGACTTTTTCAATAATGCCGCCGGAAGCTATGTAGCAACCGACCAAGCTGTCATTGACGGACTTGCAGTAGCCGGTGAGGAAAGAGCACCAAGACCAAGTTTAGCAAGAGACATCTATGGCGGAAGACTTGGCGGACCAATTGTAAAAGATAAATTCTTTTTCTTTTACAATTATGAAGGTCAAAAACAAACATTAGGAGAATCAGTAACGAGAACAGTTCCACTCGCCCATTTGGGAAATGGTGAGTTAAGGTTTGATGGAACCGGTCCAAGTTGCGGAGCACCTGCTCCGGGTGGTAATTGTCGGCTCGGTCTGGCGGAATTAAATGCGATTTATAACATCGTTGGGATCAATCCCGCAGCGGTTGCAGTTTTAGGCGGTGCAGCTTCCAGATATCCGTCGAATGTTGCCGGTTTTGGTGATGATATAAATACCGGCGGTGCTCGTTTTAATATTCCGGTAACAGATTCGGAAACCACACACATTGCTCGACTTGATTATAATATTAATAATTCGCAGCAACTTTTCTTCAGAGCTAATTATCAGAACGATAATACGGCTGGTGGAGCAGCACTCCAAAGATTTCCGGACACACCGGCAGGCGGAGTCTGGTCACATCCATACGGATTTGTGGTCGGTCATAACTGGACACTTGGCAGTAATATGGTCAACAACTTCCGTTATGGTTTAACCCGTCAGGCATTTAGTGTTCAGGGTGATTCAAGCGATAACTTTATTAATTTTAGATTTGTTTATCAACCTGTCCAATTTGCCAGAACAATAAATCGTGTATCGCCGGTTACAAACATAACTGATGACTTTACCTGGATTAAAGGTAATCACACGATTCAATTTGGTGGTAATGTCCGCATCATTCGCAACATCCGAACAAGTTTTGGTGGTGCTTATGATACGGCGACAGCTAACCCGTCATTTTATGACCAATCGGGTGGAGTTCTTATTACTCCGCTTACAAATGCCGGTTACAATGTTTCAAGTGTTGCTGCCGCTCAGGCAGGTGCATCTGCTTTGATCGGACGCTTTTCACAATACTCCGGTAATTTCACCTTTGATCTTAACGGTGATGTTCTTGCGGCGGGTTCGCCGAGTAGCAGAAAGTTTGCAACCGAAGAATATGATGCTTATGTTCAGGATATTTGGAAACCGTTCCGTAATTTAACCATTACTGCCGGTTTGCGTTATGCTGTGAGCCGTCCGGTTTATGAACAAGAGGGATTTCAGGTTGCTCCGGTTCAGCGTTTGGGAGATTATTTTGACCGACGTGTTGCCAATTCCGCTCAAGGCGTTCCTTTTAACGACTTGATTACATTTGATAGAGCAGGACCTGCCAATAAAAAACCGGGTTTTTATTCGATGGATTTGAATAATTTTCAACCGAGAATAGCTGCCGCCTGGTCGCCTAATTTTAAAGATGGTTTCTTAGGGAAATTATTCGGAAGTGAAGGCGAATCAACTTTTCGTGGCGGTTTTGCCATGACAAATGATTATTTTGGCGGACAACTTGCTGTTTCATTTGATGGTTTGTCAACCATTGGTTTTACGAGTTCAACCGGAATTTCGGCTAATACTTATAATGTAACAAGTCGTCCGGCACCACTATTCACCGGATTTGGACAAGACATTCGTAGTTTGCCGGGTATTCCTGCTCCACAGCAACGTTTTTCAACAGACGTAACTCCTGATTGTTTAGCAGGATTAGAAGAGTGTCCGCAACGAATTGAAACATCTTTGGATGGAACGATCGTTTCGCCGGTCAATTATACTTGGAACGCTTCTTATGGTCGCAGCCTTCCGAAAGGAATGTATCTTGAAGCCAGTTATGTTGGTCGGGCAGCACGAAATCTGTTTTCGTCCCGTGACATTATGGCTTTGAATAACTTAAGAGACCCGCAAAGTGGAATGGATTTCTATACAGCGATGGGATTATTGGTTGATGCACGCGATGCCGGAGTTCCGGTTGCAAACATTCAAGCACTTCCCTACTTTGAAAATCTATTTCCAAATTTCCAGGGATTCTTTGGTCCGGGAACAAATAGTGCAACTCAGGAACTCTATCGAATAATCGCTAGAGATGGGTTTGATTTTATTGATTATACTTTTGTTCAAACATTTTTGGATGACGCAGGTATCTTCCCGAATATGTTCTACCATCCGCAATATGCAGCTTTTTCAGCCTATGGAACAACTGCTTATTCAAACTATCACGGTGTTAATCTTTCATTACGTCAAAGAATGGGCGAAACATTAACCTATGATATTAACTATACATATTCAGTTTCCAAGGATAATGCTTCCGGTTTACAAGCCGGTGATAACTCCAATACCGGATATGGTTCGGCGTTTATTTTGAATCCATTGCGACCGGATGATAACTATTCATTCTCGGACTTTGATACAAAACACGTCGTCAACGCCAATTTTGTTTTCCAGGTGCCGATCGGAAAAGGAAAATCATTCTTTACTGATATGAACGCATTTGCTGATGCTTTATTCGGCGGATGGCAATTGGCGGGAGTTTATCGCTGGAATTCGGGATTACCGATCACTGCTCCGTTTGATGGACAACAATGGGCAACCAACTGGAATGTTCAATCAAATGGCGTAAGAATCGCACCGATCACAACAACGATCAATCGAAATACTCAAAGTATATTTGTTGATCGTCAGGCGGCATTCAATGCTTTCCGTAATGCCCGACCGGGTGAAACAGGCGAACGAAACATTTTCCGTGACTCATCTTATCAATCATTAGATTTGGGTCTATCGAAGAGTTTCACAATGCCTTGGAGCGAAAACCACAAACTTCAGTTCCGTTGGGAAGTATTCAATGTTGCTAACGCACAATACTTCTTCGCCGGTAACTTTACTCGTTCATCCTGGGGTTTAGGTCAAGATCCTGACCTTTGTACTCCACCTGCCTGTGAAGCGGAACCAAACTTCGGAACAGTATTTAACGGTATCCAAGGTTCACCGCGTTCAATGCAGTTCGGTTTGCGTTATACATTCTAAATTCCTTATTTTGGAATAAACTATTAAGGCTGAGACTTTTGAAGTCTCAGCCTTTTTTTTTATACAGAAACACCCACGTTTTTGTTTCTAAAACAATCAAAGGACTTCTTAACAATTGCAGAGGGTTTTATAACACTAGCGAAGGGTTTTTCAACACTAGCGAAGGGTTTTATAACACTTGCAGAGGGTTTTATAACACTAACGGAGGAACTTTTAACACTAACGGAGGGAGTTATAACACAGGCAGAGGGAGTTATAACACAAGCAGAGGGATTCTTAACACTTGCGGAGGGATTTTTAACAATGACAGAGGGATTTGTAAATCTTTGATGTTAAATGCAGGTTGTAGTTCAGCGACCAAGAAACGAATCGTTTCCGGTCAAATCTATTAGATGGCGAGTGTCATTTATACCCAACACGCGAACATTATTTCTTCCGCGTATCTCGAAACGATTGATCCCACAATTGGAAGTTACAAGCCAGGGAGTTTGTTTGGTGTGTCTGTTGATCGCTCCGATCAAATAAAGTGTGATATAACAAATCGCACCCGTGTGAGAATAAATTGCGATCCTTTTTCCTTTATAAGTCTTCAAAATTTCCTTCAAAGCACCTGTCCCACGTCGCAGCAAATGACGATAACTTTCGCCTTCCGTAATTTTGTGATTGATGTCCCGATTGATAAGTGCGTAATAATCTTTCGGATACTTTTCCTTTGACTCACTAAAAGTTAATCCTTCCAAAACACCGACATTCCTCTCTCGAAACGCCGAAGTTTTATTTACTTTCAAACCAAGTTCTGTTGCCAAAGGCTCAGCAGTTTCCACTGCACGAATCAAATCGCTCGAATAAACTACGTCAATTCTTTCTTTAGCAATTGCCTGTGCCGTAATTTCTGCCTGTTTTTTACCCAAATTAGAAAGCGGTGTCGGTGAATGTCCGCCAAATGTTCCATTAACATTTCCACCGGATTGTCCGTGTCTGATCAATAATAATTTGGTAATAGGCATTTAATAAAGTTTAAGATTCAAGATTCAAAATTCAAGGTGTAAAATTGAATCTTAAATCTTAAATCTTAAATATTGAATCTTAAATCTTCTATGCTGTAACTGTATCAGCTTGTAATTTTTCGGTTTGATAATGCGTGGTCAAGGCTTCGACGATTTGTTCTAAATCACCCGCCATCACCAGATCAAGTTGGTGAATCGTTAAACCAATGCGATGGTCTGTAACACGATTTTCCTTAAAATTATATGTGCGTATCTTCTCGCTTCTATCGCCACTTCCAACCATTGATTTGCGATCCGCTGCCAATTCGTCGTGTTGCTTTTTCTCTTCAATTTCCTGCAATCTCGCACGCAAAACCTTCATCGCTTTTTCACGATTCTTGATCTGCGATTTCTCATCCTGCATCGAAACAACTAATCCGGTCGGCTCGTGCGTTATGCGAACGGCAGAATATGTTGTATTTACCGATTGACCACCCGGACCCGACGAACAAAATGTATCTATTCGCAGATCGTTTTGATCAATTTGAATATCAACTTCTTCCGCTTCCGGCAAAACCGCAACAGTTATCGCAGAAGTATGAATCCGTCCACTCGATTCCGTTTGCGGAACTCTCTGAACACGATGAACACCCGATTCATAACGCATTTTTGAATAAACATTGTCGCCTTCAATTATCGCAAACCCTTCTTTCATTCCGCCAACTCCAGTGTCAGAAGCGTTCATAACATCCATCTTCCAACCTTGAGTTTCCGCATAACGTGCATACATTCTCAGGATTTCAGCCGCAAACAGAGTCGCTTCATCGCCACCCGTTCCCGCACGAATTTCCAAGATCACATTCTTCTCATCATTCGGGTCTTTCGGAATCAAAAGAACCTTTAATGCTTCCTCACCTTTTTCGACACCTTCCTCTAATTCAGAAATTTCCATCTCGGCGAGTTCCCGCATTTCCTGATCTTCGGTCGCTTGAACAATTTCCCTCGCTCCGTCCAATTCTTCCTGCAAACGCTTTACTTCACGATATTTTTCGACAATATCACCCAAACTCTTCTGTTGCTTCATAAGTTTTGTGTAAGCGTCAATATCCGAAGTAACATCAGGATCAGACAATTGATGATTCAATTCTTCGTAATTTTCTTCAATTTGAGCGAGTTTTTCTAACATATAATTTTATACGACCACTTCTAATTCTCTTTCACTTGCCGGAACTTGACTTGCATCAAGCGGTTCGAGTTTCAAGGATTCTTTTAACGCTTCGATCGCAACTTCCAATTGATCGTCATCAGGATTTTGCGTCGTGATGTTTTGCAGCCAAATTCCCGGAAGCGTCATTAATTTGAATACTGCACTCGATTCTTTTTTCGCCGCATAACGAATAATTTCATAGGAAAGTCCTGCAACGAGCGGCATTAAAATGATCCTTACGACAAGATTCATCCACATCGCTTCAAAATTAATAACTGAGAAAAGCACGATCGCTACAAGCATTACAACCATCAAAAAAGATGTTCCGCATCGCGGATGCAGACGACTTTGCAGAGCGGCATTTTTAACCGTTAAACTCAGACCTTTTTCCCACGCAAAAACCGTTTTATGTTCAGCACCGTGATATTGAAAAACTCTGTGTATGTCTTTGATATAAGACATCGAGAAGATCATCACGACAAAAAAGAACATACGAATCACGCCGTCAATTAAATTAAATAATAACCAACTTTCAGGTTTGATCTCCCAAATATAAGCCTTCGCAGTTGCCCACCAACTTGCATCAGCAGCAATTGCCGGAGCGTCAGCCCAATTTAAGGCGATAAACAAAACATTTGTTACAACCAGCGGTGCAACAATAAATAGCAGAACATTAAAACCGAGTGCAAAAATGATCGAACCGACTGTGCTTGCCGATTGCTTCGCTTTTTCAGCTCTTGATTTTTCTTTATTTTCATCCGGCAGAGTCATTCTCGCTGGTGCTTTTGTAAATTCCTCATCAAAAGTTCCTTCAACCAAAGCGGGTTCGGTTTCCGTTGCTTTTACCTTTTCGAGTTCTTCCTGCTCTTTCATATCGTCTTCGTATATTTGAGCCGAAAAGTTCAAAGCCTTTATCCCAAGTGCGAGCGATTGAATCAAAGTTGCACCACCACGAAGGATCGGAACATTTAAAATCTTGTATTTATCGCTCCATTTTGGCAAAACATCCGATTTACTAATAATCGAACCGTCTGATTTGCGACAGGACACTGCATAAGCATTCGGAGTACGCATCATCACGCCTTCCATCACGGCTTGTCCGCCGACGATTAAATCTTTCTGCATACCGAGGAAAAGATTTAAGAAAT